>JAKOOD010000341.1 GCA_022701635.1 Burkholderiaceae bacterium
GCGCATGCCGCAGGCCTTTCTCGATGCCTACATGCCGGCCGTCGTGCAGGACAACAAGACGGATAACTAGGTCGACGCCAGGATCCTGGGCAGGCTGTGGGCCTCACCTGCCTTGGTGGCAGCCGAAGGCGCTGGCGGCCGTCCGGCTGGCCTCAACCGAGACAAGGTTTCCTTGTCAACTTCATTCGGCATCGATGATCCAGTCGGCCGGCTTGCCGCTGGCCTGGCGCGGCAGGCGTTCGCCGAAGGTCCAGGCCACCGGCCGTTCCGGCGTCGACAGGCGTTCGCCGGCCCAGGACGCCAGTGCCGCGCCCAGCGCGGCGCGGTCGCCGCCGTGGCCGGCCCGCGGCACGATGAAGGCCTTCAGGCGCCTGCCCTCGTCGGGCCGCATCAGGCGCACGGACGCCTGCGCCACCGCCGGATGCATGCACAGCACGTCCGCCACATAGCCCGGGAACACGTTGGTGCCGCCTACCTGCACCGCGTCGTCGATGCGCCCCGCCGGCCGGAAGCGCCGCGCATCGATCCATTCCAGCTTGTCCTGTAGCGGATAGCGCGCGACGGTGCCGTCCGGCAGCCGCCGCGCCAGTGCGGGCACGCCGTCCGCGCCCTGCCAGTAGGGGAACAAGGTAAATGGTGCGGCGGCGGCCTCGCGCCAGCCGACGCCGCCGGTTTCCGAGCTGCCGTACACCTGCAGCAGGCGCAGCCCGGCGCTGGCGAGGTCGCCGGCCAGCGCGTCCGGACAGGGTGCGGTCGAGCTCACGCCGGCAATGTCCGGCCCGAACCCCGGCCGCAGGCGCGCCAGCGCTTCCCACCAGCCCGGGTGGGCCACCACCAGGTCGCCGGGACGCAGCAGGCCCAGGCAGGCAGCCGGGCTGGCCGCGCGCAGGTCGACCACCGCGTCGATGCCGAGCGCGCGCGGCAGCAGCGCCGTGAACAGGAAGCCGTAGATATGGTGCGAAGGCACCGCGCTCAGGATGCGCGCGCGGCCCGGCAGCAGGCCGGCCAGCACCTCGGTTTCCTGCCACAGCGTGGCCAGCGCGTGGCTGCAGCGCTTGGGCGTGCCGGCGCTGCCCGAGGTGCGGAAGGTGACGGCCTGCGCGCCATCCGCCTCCAGGCCGGCGCGCGCCGCCCCCACCCACGCCTCCAGCACCGGATCGGCCAGTAGGCGCGCGTCGACGTCGCCGCCGCCGCGCAGGTGCAGCGCTTCGGCCAGGGCGGTGCCCATGCCCAGCAGTTCCAGCGAATCGGCGCCCAGGTCGTGGATGAAACGGCAGGTCCGCGGCCATGGCGGTGCCGGCGGCGGCCGCCCCGGACGGGCCTGGGCCAGCTCGAAGGCCAGCAGGTCGGTAACGACGCGCAGCAGGGTCGGATCGTGGCGCCACCAGGCGGCCGGTAGGGCGTCATTCATGGCATGATGTCGAGGTTCGAGGACAGCGCAGATGGTGAGGCCGGCCCCCACCACTGTCAATGACTCAACGAAATGCTTGCGAGACACAAGTAAGACACAATCAGGCACGATTGATTTGACATCGACATGGGGCCATGTCACCATGCATTTCTCAACTGCAACATCCAGACCCGATTCTGCTGGAGCCCTCATGAATACCGCGACCGCCCTGTCCTTTACCACGCCGGCCCTGCTCGACCAGCTGGCGCAATTGAATGCCGACCAGCTCGACGAACTCGATTTCGGCGTGATCGGCTTCGACGCCGACACCAACGTCTGCCGCTACAACCGCACCGAATCGGAAGCCGCCGGCCTGACCGGGCCGCGCGTGCTGGGCCAGCCCTTGTTCACCAACGTCGCACCCTGCCTGAACAATTTCCTGGTCGGCCAGCGTTTCGAGGACGCGGAAGACGGCAACACGGCCCTGGACGACACCATCGACTACGTCCTGACGCTGCGCATGCGCCCGATCAAGGTCAAGCTGCGTTTGCTGGCCGAGCCGGGTAGCGCGGTGCGCTACGTCCTGGTACAGCGCCGGCTGTGAGCCTGCAAGCTTTCGCGGAGGACGCCAACACGCGTCTGGCCGCCGAGCACGAGGCGCTGATGCAGTTCCTGTACCTGTCGCCGGTGGGACTGGTGCAGACCGATACTGGCGGCGAGATCCTGATGATCAACCCGATTTCGGCCCAGCTGCTGATGCCGCTGGCGCACGACGGCAACCTGGTCAACCTGTTCGAGGCGCTCGAAGGCGTGGCGCCCGAGCTGCGTCACCTGTGCGCGGCGTTCACGCGCCCGAACGGGATGGTCTGCGACGGCCTGCAAATCCACATGAACTACCCGAATTACGCGGGCGGCGGCGCCCTGCGTCCGCGCCGCAGCCCGCAAGTGCTGTCGCTCAGCCTGCTGAAACTGGACGACACGCGCCTGATGGTGGTGCTGTCCGACGTCAGCGAGCAGGTGCGGCGCGAACGCCAGCTGCGCCAGAACGACGCCTGGCTGAACGCCCTCCTCACCAGCATCACCGATTACGCGCTGGTCGGCCTCGACCGCGCGGGCCGGGTATGCGAATGGAACGAGACCATCGGCCGCGTCACCGGGCATGACGAAGCGCTGGTCGGCAGTTCGTACGCGGTGTTTTATCCGCCCGACGCCATCACCGACGAGCAGGTACACGACCGCTTGCGCGAAGCCGACCAGAACGGCTGGAACCTGGACGAAGGCGCGCGCGCGCGCGCCGACGGCAGCCAGTTCTGGGCCAGCGCCATGATCTCCCCGATTCCGGACCGCGACCTCGAGCCCGTGGACCCGGACGCGCCGGCCTACTGCATGGTCGTGCGCGACATCAGCGACAAGCGCGAAGCCATCGAGACGCGCCGCAAGTCGGCCTTCTGCGACCACCTGACCGGCGTCGCCAACCGCCGCGCCTTCTTCGAGGCGGCCGAACTGGAACTGCAGCGCAACCGGCGCGCACCGCGCCCGACCGCGCTGATCCTGGTCGACGCCGACCACTTCAAGGGCATCAACGACCGCCACGGCCATCCGGGCGGCGACGCCGTGCTGCGCCAGCTCGGCCTGGTCCTGACCGCGACCTTCCGCCAGGTCGACGTGGTGGCGCGCATCGGCGGCGAGGAATTCGCGGTGCTGCTGCCGTCGTCGACGCTGGCGGGTGCGGCGGCGGTGGCCGAGCGCCTGCGCCAGGTGGTACAGGCGCAGGTGGTGGCCTTCGAGGGCGCCTCCATCGCCGTCACCGTCAGCGCCGGCGTGGCCGCCAGCGACGGCGTCGACCTCGACCTCGAGACCCTGATGAAGCACGCCGACAGCGCCCTGTACGCCGCCAAGGCCGGTGGCCGCAACCGCGTCGAATCCTGGACCCCGGCCCTGTCCGAGGCCGCCGGCCGGTCGCCGGGGGAACGGCAATGACGCAGCCCGAGAATATCGACGCCTACGAGGCGCTGGTCCAGTTCCTGTACCGCGCCCCGATCGGCATGGTGCAGACCGGCCTGGACGGCACCGTCGAGATGCTCAACCCGATGTCGTCCAACCTGCTGATGCCGCTGGTGCACGACGGCAGCATGGACAACCTGTTCACCGTGCTGCAGGACGCCGTCCCGCAGCTGGCGCGCATGGTGTCGGCCTTCAACGCGCCGTCCGGCGTGGTGTGCGAGAGCCTGCGCATCCAGCTCGGCGCGGCCGCCGGCCCGGGCGCGCCGCAGGTGCTGTCGCTGAGCGTGCTGAAGCTCGACGGCACGCGCCTGATGGCCACCGTCAGCGACGCCACCGCCGAGGTCCAGCGCGAACAGGAACGGCTGGCGCGGCGCCTCAAGAACGAAGCGCGCATCGATACCCTGACCCGGATGCCGAACCGCGAGGCGCTGCTCGAGCAGCTGCAGCAGATCCTGGCGCGTCCGCGCGGGACCGCCGGCTACGCCCTGCTGTTCATGAATTGCGACCGCTTCCGCCAGATCAACGATACGCTCGGCGAGCAGGCCGGCGACCGCCTGCTGCTGCAGGTCAGCGAGCGCCTGCGGGCCGCCTTGCGCCCGCCCAACGACCGCATCGATCCGGGCGCCGGTGGCGGCCAGTTGGCGGCGCGCATCGGCTCCGACGAATTCGCGGTGCTGCTGGACGGCATGCGCTGCCGCGACGATGCCGAGCGGGTCGCGGCGCGCCTGCTGGACTCGCTGTCGAAACCGCATTCGCTGGGCGGCCAGGAAGTCACCTGTACCCTGAGCCTGGGGATGGTGTGGAGCGACGATGCCGGCGACACCGCCGGCGAGATGCTGCGCGACGCCAGCATCGCCATGATCGAAGCCAAGCGTGCCGGCGGTGCGCGCTGCGTGCAGTTCGAAACGACCATGCGCGAACGCGCCGCCCGCCGCGCCGACATCGAGGCCGACCTGCGCCTGGCGCTGGTCGAGGACCAGCTGTTCGTGGTGTATCAGCCGGTGGTCGGGCTGGGCGCCGACGGCGGCACCGACTTCAACGCCGGGGTCGAGGCTTTGGTGCGCTGGCAGCATCCGCAGCGCGGCGTGGTGCCGCCCTTCGAATTCATCCAGGTGGCCGAGGAATCGGGCCTGATCGGCGCGCTCGGCGACTTCGTGCTGCGCCGCGCCTGCCGCGACTTCGCGGCCTGGCAGCGCGAACTGGGCACCCGCGCGCCGCGCCTGCTGGCGGTGAACCTGTCGCGCGCCCAGCTGAGCGAAGCCGGGTGGCCGCAGACCGTGCGCGAGGTGCTCGACCAGAATGGCATGCAGGCCGCGGCATTGCAGCTGGAAGTGACCGAGAGCCTGGCCGCCCAGGACCAGCAGGTGCAGCAGCGCCTGCACGAGCTCAAGGCCATCGGCATCACGCTGGCGCTGGACGATTTCGGTACCGGTTATTCATCGCTGTCGAGCCTGCACCAGCTGCCGGTCGACACGGTCAAGATCGACCGCTCCTTCGTGTGCCAGGCCGACACCAGCCACCATCACCAGGTGCTGATCGAAGCCACCGTCAAGGTGGCGCAGAGCCTGGGCATGAGCACGGTCGCCGAAGGCATCGAGACCGAGGCCCAGCTGGCCGCCGTGCGCGCCCAGCAGTGCGCCAAGGGACAAGGCTACCTGTTCAGCCGGCCCCTGACCTCGGCCTCGCTGCTGGACTGGCTGCGCGACAAGATGCCGGCACCGGCCGGCGGCTCGCTGTCGGCGCCGGCCGCGGCGCCGTTCATGGCGCTGGTCTGAGCCTCAGCGCATCTCCAGCGGGCGGCGCCGCTTCGGCGGCGGAAAGCCCGCGTCCAGCATCGCCATGTCTTCGCCGGTGAGACGCGGCGCCAGGTCGAGCGCCGCGCGGTTGGCGCGCACGTGCGCCGGCTGCACCGCCTTCGGGATCGTCACCACGCCCTCCTGGCGCAGCAGCCAGGCCACTGCCACCTGGGCCGGCGTCACGCCATGCCGCGCGGCCACCGTGTGCAGCTGCGGCCGGCCGAGCAGCGGCGCCTGGTCCGCCGCGTTCGACTCGAGCGGCGAATACGCCATCAGCGGCATGCCCTGCTGGCGGCACCACGGCAGCAAGTCCCATTCGATGCCGCGCCGCGCCAGGTTGTACAGCACCTGGTTGGCGGCGATGTTGTCCCCGTGCGGCAGGGCGACCGCTTCCCGCATGTCGTCGAGGTCGAAATTGCTGACGCCGAAATCGAGGATCTTGCCCTCGTCCCTCAGGCGCGCGAAGGCGTCCAGCGTCTCCGCCAGCGGCACGCCGCCGCGCCAGTGCAGCAGATAGAGGTCGAGGCGGTCGGTCTGCAGGCGGCGCAGGCTGCGCTCGCAGGCGGCGCGCACGCCGGCGCGGTCGGCATGGTGCGGATACACCTTGCTGACCAAAAACACCTCGTCGCGGCGCCCGGCGATCGCCTCGCCCACCACTTCCTCGGCACCGCCCTCGCCATACATCTCGGCGGTATCGACCAGCGTCATCCCGAGCTCCAGCCCGAGCCGCAGCGCCGCCACCTCGTCGGCACGAGCGCCCGGGTCCTCGCCCATATACCAAGTGCCCTGGCCCAGCACCGGGATCGTGCGGCCGGAAGCCAATCTCAACTGTTTCATATGTCCTCTCTCAACCGGGGTCGGAGCCCGGGTTTTGGCAAGTTCTCTTGTTTAATTCTAGCGGTTTGGCGCCGCCGTTCGCGCCACGCAGGGGCCAGGCGCCTGCCAGTCCACCCGACCGCAGTTGGTGCGATAGGCCGAGCAATGTTTTAAAGGACATTTCCTAAAATTCGGCTCTGACCCCGATTTGAAATTGGGCTCTGACCCCGGTTTGCGCGCCGTCATGGGCGGGGCTGCTGGGTGGGACTTCTGGTGGCACGCTTTGCCACCTTGGGTAGGCGTTGCGGGTGCTCAAGCGCGCGTTTGAGGTACACGGACTTGCCGGCGGATCGGTCCGGCACACTGGGGCCGCTGGCTGAACCGAGACCCAATGATCATGCATCCGACCTTTTTGCCTTTTTGCCGGGCTTTGCCGGCGCTGCTGGTTTGCCTGCTGGCTTGCGGCGGCTGCCGCGTCAAGGATTCGCCCGCCGTGACCGTCACGCCCCAGGTCGTGCCGACCGAGCTGTACGTCGCGCCCGATGGCCTGGACAGCAATCCCGGCACCCGCAGCGCGCCGCTGCGTACGCTGGCGCGGGCGGCGCGGCTGGTGGCGCCCGGCACCATCGTCAACGTGCTGCCCGGCACCTACCACGGCGGTTTCCGCACCGACGTCAACGGCTTGCCGAATGCGCGCATCGTGTTCCGCTCGAGCGAGCCGGGGCACGCACGCATCGTGCCGCCGCCGGTATCGGGCAGCGACGTGGCCTGGGACAACCGCGCCAGTTACATCGACATCGAGGGCTTCGACGTCGACGGCAGCGCCCAGGTCGACGGCCCCCAGGCGCTCGGAATGGCCGCCAGCACAGGAAAGAAATGGAGTGTCGGCATCTACAGCGGGGGATCCCACAACCGCATCGCCGGCAACCACGTGCACCACGTCGCCAACACGATCGCCTGCACCACGTCCGAGGGCGCCGGCATCGGCGTCGACAGCTTCTACCAGGGCAGCCACTCGGAAGTCGACGCCAACAGCGTGCACGACATCGGCCCGCCCGGCTGCCGCTTCGTGCACGGCATCTACATGAATGCGCCGGGCAGCATCCGCAACAACATCGTCTACCGGATCTCCGGCAGCGGCATCCTGCTGTGGCACGATGCGCACGATGTCCTGGTGGCCAACAACACGGTGGCGGCATCCGAAACCGGCATCCTGGTCGGCGGCGGCGACTTTTTCCACAGCAAAGGGCCGAACGACCACACCCGCGTGATCAACAACATCGCCTACGACAACCGCCACGGCATCACCGAACTGGGCGCCACCGGCGCCCACAACAGCTACCGCAACAACCTGGTCTTCCGCAACCTCGACGGCGACTGGCAGCTGGCCCAGGGCATGCGCCACAGCGGCACCGTGGCGGCCGAGCCAGGCTTTGTCGCCTACGACCGCGGCGGCGTCCCCGACTTCCGCCTGGCCGCCAGCTCGCCGGCGATCGGCCAGGGCTTGCCCGACGAAGCCGGCGGCGCCGATTTCTACGGCAAGGCGCGCGCCGGGGCCGGGCCGGTCGACATCGGCGCCGCCCAGCACTGAGCGGCCAGGCCGCGGCTTACAGGATCTCGTGCACCAGCTCGGCCGGGCGGCACAGGCGCACGCCCTTCGGGGTGACCACGATCGGGCGGTTGATCAGGATCGGGTTGGCCACCATCGCGTCCAGCAGCGCGGCGTCGCCGGTCGCCGGATCGTCCAGCCCGAGTTCGGTGTACAGCGCTTCCTTGCTGCGCACCAGCCCGCGCACGCCGACGCCGCTGCGCGCCGCCAGCTCGGCCAGCTCGGCACGGGTCGGCGGCGTGGCCAGGTAGTCGGTGACCTGCGGGTCGATGCCGGCATCGCGCAGCAGTGCCAGCGTGTTGCGCTAGGTACCGCAGCGGGGGTTGTGGTAGATCCTGGCGTCCACCTTTGTCATGTCCATCTTTGTCATCCTTGTTGACGAGGCAAGGATGATACCGGCAGCGCCGGGGGGCTTCCAGTTTTTTCTTGTCCCCGGAAATATCCCGCTATAAAATCCCCGGTTTGCTTGCTAGACCGCAATATAAAGGCGTCCGTCTGCAGCGCCTGCCACTGAGAGGCCGCCCACGGCCCGACGGAGAGAACATGAATGACTACCTGATGCGCCCGGCGGCCCTGCCGACCTGGCGCCAGCGCACCGCCCTGCGGCTCTTGAACCTGATCGGCTGGCAATTCCACTTCAAGCCCCTGCCCGGTCCGCACGGCATCGCCGTGGTGTACCCGCACACCTCGAACATCGACTTCCCCGTCGGCCTGCTGGCCAAGTGGGCGGTCGGCCTGCAATTCCGCTGGCTGGCCAAGGATTCGCTGTTCCGCGGGCCGATGGGCGTCCTGATGCGCTACTGGGGCGGGGTCGCGGTCGACCGCAGCGCGCCGCAGGGAGCGATCAAGCGCCTGGCCCAGACCATGCACGCTGCACCATGGTTCTGGCTGGCGGTCACGCCGGAAGGCACGCGCGGCTACCGCCCCTACTGGAAGAGCGGCTTCTACCGTATTGCCCTGGAAGCCGACGTGCCGGTCGCGCTGATCGCCATCGACTATGGCAGGAAGATCATCGACGTTACCCGCACCATGACCCTGACGGGCGACCAGGCCGCCGACATGGCGGCGATCGCCGCCCGCTACGAAGGCGTGCTCGGCCGCTTCCCGAAAGACATGGCGCCGATCCGCCTGGCGCCGAATCCGCCGACCGGCGGCGTCGACAACCCCTCCTGATACCGTCCCGGGCCGGCCCGGGCGCGATCTCACCCCACCTGGGCCAGCAGCACCGCGCCGGCCGCGCCGATGGCGGCACCGGCCAGCCGGCGCACGCGCGTACCCGGCAGCGCCCCCAGCGCCATGATCGCCGCGCTGGCCAGCAGGAAGCCGGCACCGCTCGCCGTGCCGGCCAGTTCGCGTCCGTGCGCCAGCCCGTGCAGGAAGCCGCAGCAGCCGACGGTCAGCACCGACAGCGCCGGCGGCACCCGCAGCGCGAACGCGGCCAGCACGCCGAACAGCAGCACGGTGGCGGCGATCGAGGTTTCCAGGGCCGCCACGGCCGGCAGCATGCCCGCCATCGACGCCCCCAGCGCCATCAGCACCAGCAGCACCGGCGGCAGCACGAAGCCGCGCTGCTGCTGGCGGCTCCACAGGCCGACGGCCAGCAGCGCCAGCAGGTGGTCCAACCCGGTCAAAGGATGCAGCAGGCCTGCCGTGAAGCCGCTTTCCACGGCATGTCCCGGGTGCGCCATTGCCGGCAGCGCGACTGCCAGCCCAGCCAGCGCGGCCACGCCATATCGAACCATCTTGCACATATCTTCTCCCATGTGATTAGTGATCGAGCAGTCCCTGCTCGCGGATGAAGTCCACCACCGCCTGCACGCCTTCGCCGGTGCGCAGGTTGGTGAACACGAACGGCCGCGCCCCGCGCTGGCGGCGCGCATCGCTGGCCATCACGTCCAGGTCGGCGCCCACGTGCGGCGCCAGGTCGGTCTTGTTGATGATCAGGAGGTCGGAGCGGGTGATGCCCGGCCCGCCCTTGCGCGGAATCTTCTCGCCGCCGGCGACGTCGATCACGTACAGCGTCAGGTCGGACAACTCGGGGCTGAAGGTGGCGGCCAAGTTGTCGCCGCCGGATTCGACCAGCACCAGCTGGAGCGCCGGGAAATCGGCCTGCAGGCGCGCGATCGCTTCCAGGTTGATCGAGGCATCCTCGCGGATCGCCGTGTGCGGGCAGCCGCCGGTCTCGACGCCCATCAGGCGCTCGGGCGGCAGCGCGTTGGCGCGCAGCAGGATCTCCATGTCTTCGCGCGTGTAGATGTCGTTGGTGATGACGGCCATGTCGTAGTCGTCGCGCATGGCCTGGCACAGGCGTTCGCAAAGCGCGGTCTTGCCGGAGCCGACCGGGCCGCCGATGCCTACCCGTAAGGTCGAAAGTGCAGGATGAGATGTCATATCAGCTTTCATAAAAAATCAGGATCGGTACAGACGGCCATGCTGCACTTCGTGCCGCATCGACAGCATGGACAGGCCCGGCGACCAGTTCGACAGCGCCTCGTCCGGCAGCGTGCGCGCGGTGACGGCCGCCTGCTCCAGGTCGGCACGCAGCGACAGCAGCAGGCGCTGCCCCGCCACCTGCCCCAGCGGCACCGACTTGACGCACACCAGCACCTGGTTTTCGAGCCAGGAAAACAGCATGGCCAGCAAGGCTTCCTCGTGCGGAATGTCGAGCGCGTCGACGGCGCAGGCAAAGGCGGTGGGCAGCGACACCTCTTCGCCCAGCAAGGGATGGCGCTTGAACTGCGCATCGGCCACGCCCAGTTCCGCGATCAGCCGCGTCAGCGAGTAGCCCATCTGGACCGTCTCGGCGCGCAGTTCGGCGGTGTCGCGCGAGGCCAGGAAGCATTCGCTCCACAGCGCCACGGCGGCATCGTCGCGCGCCTCGAAGGCTTTCAGCAGGCGCCACAACAGCGGGCCGTCCCACTGCGCCATCACTTCGTGCAGGTAGCGCACCATCCAGGCGCGCGCCGACGCGGCGTCGTGCACCAGCCCCCCTTCGAGGGCGGCCTCCAGCCCCTGCGAATAGCTGTAGCCGCCGATCGGCAGCGCCGGGCTGGCGAACTGCAGCAGGTGCAGCAGGCTGGCCGCGTTCATGCCGGTGCGGCCGGGGTCATGCCAGATGCGGTGGCAGATGCGGTGGCAGATGCGCCGGCGGGCGCCACCAGGTCGGACGGCCGGTGGATGCGCTGGCGCACCGGCACTGGCGCCAGCAGGCCGCCGCGATGGCCCTCGTCGTCATGGTGGTGGCCGTGGCCGCCGCCATAGGCGCCCGCCTCCGGCTCGAACTTGGCCACTTCTTCGGCGACCTCGGCGCCCAGGCCCTCGAGCATTTCCTTCAGTACCGGGTCGATGCGAATGCGCAGCCAGCCCGGGCCGACCTCGGTCCGGGTGTGGCGGTTCCCGAGGTGGAAGGCGCAGCGTGCCAGCTGGGTCGCATCGCGGCAACGCACCAGGTAGGTCGGCTCGGGCGCCGCCACGACGCGCACCACGCGCGCCGCCGGGCCGCCTTCGCCGGTCAGCAGCTCGCCGTCGCGCAGCACCGTGCCGCGCACCAGGAACAGCGCCACCTCCTCGCCCGATGCCAGGCGCGCGCGCTGGCGGCAGCGTTCGCGCTGGTCGTAGGGCAGCACCAGCTCGTCGTGGACGGTGGCGGCGGTGGCGATTTTGGTATGCAGGGACAGCATGGCGAATCCTTCAGAATGAACGCATCTAGAACAAGAAATACCGCTGCGCCAGCGGCAGCACGCTGGCCGCTTCGCACACCAGCAGCTGGCCGTCGGCGCGCACTTCGTAGGTTTCCGGGTCCACCTGCATGTGCGGGGTGGCGCCGTTGTGGATCATGTCGGCCTTGCGCAGGCCGCGCGTGCCGCGGATCGGGATCAGGGTCTTGGCCAGGCCGAGCTGCTGCCCGATGCCGGCATAGTAGGCCGCCTGCGACACGAAGGTGAACGACTTCTTCAATCCGCCGCCGAAACTGCCGAACATCGGCCGGTAATGCACCGGCTGCGGCGTCGGGATCGAGGCATTCGGGTCGCCCATCAGGCTCGACGCGATCATGCCGCCCTTCAGCACCATCGACGGCTTGGCGCCGAAGAAGGCCGGGCGCCACAGCACCAGGTCGGCGATCTTGCCGGCCTCGATCGAACCGACCGCATGCGCGATGCCGTGGGTGATGGCCGGGTTGATCGTGTACTTGGCCACGTAGCGCTTGACGCGGAAATTGTCGTTGCGGCTGGAATCCTCGGGCAGCGGCCCGCGCTGCGCCTTCATCTTGTGCGCGGTCTGCCAGGTGCGCAGGATGGTCTCGCCGACCCGGCCCATGGCCTGCGA
>JAKOOD010000346.1 GCA_022701635.1 Burkholderiaceae bacterium
GGATCGAGATCACGTCGTGCAGCACGATGCCGCCGTAGCTGTGCACCGCGTCCAGCATCTCCGGCGGCGGCGCGCGCAGCGAGGAGATGATGATCGGCACCTGGTGCTTGACGCAGACCTCGACGTCATGCGCCAGGCGGTCGTTCGACTGGTGCACGATCTGGTTGACCGCGACCGGCCCCACTTTCTTGTCGGGGTGGGCGTCCTGGTAAGCCTGCAATTCGTTCTGCAGATCGGTCAGCCACACGTCGAGCTGCTCGGCCGGGCGCGCGTTCAGGGCCGGGAACGAGCCGACGATGCCGGCCTTGCACTGCGCGGCCACCAGCGCGGGGCCGCTGGCGATGAACATCGGCGAGGCGATGACGGGTAGGGACAGGTCTTGCAGGACGGTGGGCAGCGCCATGGAGGGTCTCTCACGGTAGGTTGATCGAAGCAGCCCGGCGATTATGGCGCAGAAAAGAACGACCGTGCTAGATTTCCGCCTCTAAATCATCGACGCAGCGGATTCAGTCGTCGAAGGGAATATCCCGTTCGCGGCGGCGGATGGCGGTCCACACTTGGCGCTTGAAAGCATCGTCGGCGCTGCCCCAGGCGACGATCTCGTCGATGGTGCGCAGGCAGCCCTCGCACAAGCCGGTGTCATTCGACATCTTGCACAGGCTGATGCAGGGAGAAGGAACGGGGCTCTGGTCTTCCGGATTCATGCGGGCAGCGTAACCCATTCGGCACAGTCGCGCCACGCATACACTTTGTAAGGTTGACGCAAGCTTAACAACAAAGACTGGGCGCCGGCCCACCGGAAAGGAGCGCCCCATGAGTCTCAGCCATAAACTGCTGGCGCAGCTACGCGCCGCGGCACAGGCGGTGATGCCGCACGATCGTACCGACGCCGCCCCGCCTCCATCCCACGAGGATACCGTTTCCGACCTGCTCGCCACCCTCGGCCGTATCGACCAGCCCGGCAGCAACCCGTTTTATGTGCCGCCGCCGGCAGGCGGCTCCGGCGCCGCCGGGCTGCCCGGCCAGGTCGTCGATGCCTCTTATACCAACGACGCCGGCACCCGCAGCTACAAGCTGTACGTGCCGGCCACCTGTACGGCAGGTCCCGGCCCGCTGCTGGTGATGCTGCACGGCTGCACCCAGAATCCCGACGACTTCGCACTCGGCACCGGCATGAACGCGCTGGCCGAGGAGTGCGGCTGCCTGGTCGCCTATCCGGCCCAGTCGCAGCAGGCCAATCCATCGCGCTGCTGGAACTGGTTCAACGCCTTCGACCAGCAGCACGGGCAAGGCGAACCGGCGATCATCGCCGGCCTGACGCGCGACATCATGGCGCGCTACGCGGTCGACCCGAAGCAGGTGTACGTGGCGGGCTTGTCGGCGGGCGGCGCGATGGCGGCCATCCTGGGCACGCTGTACCCGGACCTGTACGCGGCGGTCGGCGTGCACTCCGGCCTGCCGTTCGCGGCGGAGCACGACCTGGCGTCGGCGGTGGCCGCCATGAAGGGCGATGTCCGGCGCCATCACGGGTCGATGCGTGCGCCCGGACGCCCGCTCCCGATCATCGTGTTCCACGGCGACCGCGACACCACCGTGCATCCGGCCAATGGCGACGAGCTGATCCGGCGGCGGCGCCACCCGGCGGAAGCGGTCGACATCGAGCCGGGCCAGGTGCCGCACGGCCACGCCTATACGCGCACGCTGCACCGCCGTCCCGACGGCAGCATTCACGCCGAACACTGGGTGGTGCACGGTTCGGGCCACGCCTGGTCGGGCGGCGATGCGCGCGGCAGCTATACCGACGGCAGGGGTCCGAGCGCCAGCCGGGCGATGATGCGCTTTTTCCGCACAGCACGTTGAAGGGGCGGCGTCATCCGGGTGGCGTCGTGGCAGGCGCCACCGCATGCGATTGCGCGATATGCTGTGCCAGACAGGTCGGGCACCAGCAGCCGGGTGCCGGCGCGCCGCCGCCCACGGATGGCAGCGGTACGACCGGCGGCAGTGCCGTGCACCAGCACGGGCCGGCACTGCCGTCGGCCATCGCACAGCCGAAGGACGCGCCGCAGCGGGTACATGTACTCATGGAGGTGAAAGGGGATGCATGGCCGGTTCACCTTAACGGGGCCTGCAAAAAATTTCAACAGATGTCTCTATAATGCCCACTGCGATGGCCTGTTGCCTGTAAAATCTCGCAAATTCTTTTTGGACCCCCATGAACGCTACGCTGAACCCATTGGGCGACGACCAGAACAATGACCTGACTGCGGTCTCGCCGCAGATCAAGGCGCAGATCCTGGCCGAAGCACTCCCCTACATCCGTAATTTCCACGGTAAAACCATCGTCATCAAGTACGGCGGCAACGCGATGACCGACGAGCGCCTGAAGCACGGCTTCGCGCGCGACGTCATCCTGCTGAAGCTGGTCGGCATGAACCCGGTGGTGGTGCACGGCGGCGGTCCCCAGATCGACAACGCCCTGAAAAAGATCGGCAAGCAAGGCACCTTCGTGCAAGGCATGCGCATCACCGACGAAGAGACCATGGAAGTGGTCGAGTGGGTGCTGGGCGGCGAAGTCCAGCAGGACATCGTCATGCTGATCAACCACTACGGCGGCCAGGCAGTCGGCCTGACCGGCAAGGACGGCGGCCTGATCCGCGCGCGCCGCATGGCCATGCCGGACAAGGAAAAACCGGGCGAATTCCTCGACATCGGCTTCGTCGGCGAAATCGAGGCGATCAATCCGGCGGTGGTGAAAGCCCTGCAGGACGACGCCTTCATCCCGATCATCTCGCCGATCGGCTTCGGCCAGGACGGGCAGGCCTACAACATCAACGCCGACGTCGTCGCCGGCAAGATCGCGGAAATCCTGAAAGCCGAAAAGCTGATCATGATGACCAACATCGCCGGCGTGCAGGACAAGCAGGGCAACCTGGTCACCGACCTGTCGGCGCGCGAGATCGACGAGATGTTCGCGGACGGTACGATTTCGGGCGGCATGCTGCCGAAAATCTCGTCGGCACTCGATGCCGCCAAGTCGGGCGTGAACACGGTGCACATCATCGACGGCCGTATCGAGCACTCTTTATTGCTGGAAGTCTTGACCGAACAGGCTTTTGGCACTATGATCCGCTCGCACTGAAATTTTGTGGCGACAAGTCGCCGCAGAACGTAAATGCCCTTGTAGCTCAGTGGTAGAGCACTCCCTTGGTAAGGGAGAGGCCACGTGTTCAATCCACGTCAAGGGCACCAGTCTGGAGCGGTAGTTCAGTTGGTTAGAATACCGGCCTGTCACGCCGGGGGTCGCGGGTTCGAGTCCCGTCCGCTCCGCCAGATTCAGAAAAAATGCCTCCCTTTGCGGAGGCATTTTTTTTAATACAGTCGCTCGATAGTCACGCCACGCTCCTGCAGTAAAGTCGGCACGCTGCCTGTCCCCAGCAGGTGCAGCACGCCCACAGCCGCCACCGTCTTCTGTTCCGCCTCCAGCAGCCGCACGAGCTTGTCGGCAAGCGCCTGGTTCCGCTCCTGCAGCAAGACCGCATTCACGAACTGCCCCGATACGCTGCGGTCGGCCTCGCAGCGCGCCGCGATCGCATCCAGCGCAGTGCGGTCGGCCGTGCTCCAGGCCTGCACCATGGCGCGCGCATCGCTGCGCAGCGCGCCGGATTCGATCGCCCCCATCATCTCGTCGAGGAAGCGCCAGCGGTCCGGCACGCTCAGGCGGTCGAGCAGGGATAACTGGGCCGGCAGCGATTCCAGCTCGAGCACGCGCACGTCGGCGGCGCGCGCGGTACGGGCCAGCCAGGCTTCGCTCGACCAGTCGCCGCGGTATCCCTGTTTGGTGTATTCGGCCAGCGCCAGCAGGGTCGCCAGCAGCACCGGCTTGTAGTCGAGCACGGTGCCGGCATCCAGGCCGCCCTGCAGGACCAGCGCATCGAGGCGGCGCTTCTGCGCACTCGGCATGGCGCCGTAATCGTCCTCCCACGGCACCAGCATGCCGTAGCTGCGCACGGCGCGCTGTACGGTCGCGCGCGGCTGGGCCGGGTCCATTTCGAGCGCCAGCGTGGACGCCGCCGCCAGTGCCTGCGCGATGCGCGGCGCAAGCGGATAAAAACTGGACTGGCCGACGTGCAGGGTGCCGAACAGCAGCATCGTATGGCCGTTGAGGGTGGCGCTGAACAAGGCGCCGCGGTCGGCCGGGGCGCGATCGGCCGGGCCGCGATCGGCCGCGTGAGTGGTCAGGCAGAACAGGGCAAGCAGGAAGGCAAGGACAGGACGACGCATGCGACACTCCCGACAGTTGGAAATATTTCCTGAGGGTACCCATATCGGGTAAGCCCTCCTGTCGATTATCAGCAAGCTCATCCGTAACGACCTGCGCCAGCGCAGCCCCGGCCCAGTGCCGGATCAGCATCTGCGAGGCGCCTGCGCGCAGCCGATATAATCACGGCTGCTCCCTTTATCTTCGTCCTCCGGTGCCCAAGCTCCCCTCCCCCGTCTGGCTGTTCGACCTCGACAACACGCTGCACGACGCCTCGCACGCGATCTTCCCGGCGATCAGCGCCAACATGAACACGTATATCGCGCGCGTGCTCGGCGACGGCGTCACGCCGGCCAGCCGCGAGGCGGTGAACGCGGCGCGCATCGGCTACTGGAAGAAGTACGGCGCCACCCTGCTCGGCATGATCCGCCACCACCAGGTCGACGCCGCCGACTTCCTGCGCGAAACCCACGACCTCGGTGCGCTGCACGAGATGGTCCGCTTCGAGCGCGGCCTGTCGCGCCTGTTGCGGCGCCTGCCCGGCCGCAAGATCCTGCTGACCAACGCGCCGCTCGACTATTCGACCGACGTGATGCGCCGCCTCGGGCTGCAGCGCCACTTCGCCCACCACATCGCGATCGAGGACATGCGCGTGCATGGGCAGCTGCGTCCGAAGCCGTCGAAGCTGATGCTGCGCCGGCTGCTGCGCCGCCACGGCCTGGCGGCGCAGCGCTGCATCCTGGTCGAGGACACGCTGGTCAACCTGAAGCACGCCAAGCAGCTCGGCCTGCGCACCGCCTGGGTCACGCAGTACCTGCGCTACGGCGATCCAATCGGGAAAGCACCTCTGCCGAAGATGCTCAAACGCCCCGGTTACGTCGATGTCAAAGTAAAATCCGTGCTGCGCCTGCCGGCGCAACTGCACCGGCTGCGCGCCTACAAATAAAACATCCAGGGAATCCGAAACAGATATGCCAAGCACCAAGCCGGGCCAGCGCAAACTCCAAATTCTCCAGGCCCTGGCGGCCATGCTCGAACATCCGAAAGGCGACAAGATCACGACCGCGGCGCTGGCCGCCAAGCTGACCGTCTCCGAAGCCGCGCTGTACCGTCATTTCGCCAGCAAGGCGCAGATGTTCGAGGGCCTGATCGAGTTCATCGAATCGAGCGTGTACGGCGTGATCCACCAGATCAGCGAACGCGAAGAACAGGGCATGGCGCAGGCCCATGCGATGCTGCAGATGCTGCTGACCTTCGCCGCCAGCAACCCGGGCATGACGCGGGTGCTGATCGGCGATGCGCTGGTCGGCGAGGACGAGCGCCTGCAGCTGCGCATGAACGGGTTCTACGACAAGGTCGAACTGGCTTTCAAACAGGCCTTGCGCGTGGCCGTCAGCCAGGGCCAGGGCCGCGAGGAAGACGTCGCCGCGCGCGCCGCGCTGCTGGTGTCCTACGTGGCCGGCCGCTGGCACCGCTATGCCAAGAGCGGTTTCAAGCAGCACCCGACCGAGAACAGTGCGCTGCAGCTGTCGCTGCTGCTGGCCGCCTGAATGACGCTCTGAACGCCGCCATGGACACCCATCCCGCCATCTACGCCCTGCTCGACAACGCCAGCCCGAACGCCGGCTCCGGCGGCTGGCAGCAGGCCCGTTCGCGCCTGTACCGCGATCACGCCGGCACCCTGGCCTGCCACACGATCGCCGAATGGCCGTCCCTGCTGGCGCGCCTGCAAGCGGCGCTGGCGCGCGGCTTGCACGCGGTGCCGGTACTCAGCTACGAACTGGGCGAGCAGCTGCTCGGCGTGGCGGCCGGCGCGCCGCGCGCCGCCGACGCGCCGCTGGCGCAGGTGCTGCTGTTCGAGCGCTACGAGGCGCTGGATGCGGACGGCGTGGCGGCCTGGCTGGCACAGCGTGCCGCGGCGGACGGCGGCGGCCCCGCCGGCATCGCCGCGGTGCGCCCCAACGTCGACGACGCCGCGTTTACACGCGCCATCGACACCATCCACGCCTACATCGAGGCCGGCGACACCTACCAGGTGAACTACACCTACCGGCTGCGCTTCGACGCCTTCGGTTCGGTGTTCGCGCTGTATGCGCGCCTGCGCGCGCGCCAGCCGGTGCCCTACGGTGCGCTGGTCGGCCTGCCCGACGGGCGCACGGTGCTGTCGCTGTCGCCGGAACTGTTCGTGCGCCACGACGCCGGGCGGCTGATGGCGCGGCCGATGAAGGGCACGGCGCGCGCCGGCAGCGACGATGCCGAGACTGCCGTGCGCGCCGCCGCGCTGGCCGGCGATCCCAAGAACCGCGCCGAAAACCTGATGATCGTCGACCTGCTGCGCAACGACCTGGGCCGCATCGCGCGCACCGGCAGCGTCGGCGTGCCGGCGCTGTTCGAGGTGCGTCCCTACGGCCGCGTGCTGCAGATGACCTCCACCGTCCAGGCCCAGCTCGCGCCCGGCGTCGGCCTGGCCGGCATCTTCGACGCGCTGTATCCGTGCGGGTCGATCACCGGCGCCCCCAAGCGCCGCACGATGGAAATCATCCGCGAACTGGAACCGGCCGCGCGCGGCATCTATACGGGGGGACTGGGCTGGATCGATCCGCCCGCTTCCCAACCTGGGATATGCGGTGCCGAGGTCGGCGACTTCTGCCTGGCGGTGCCGATCCGCACCCTGGTGCTGCAACCGGTGCACGGCGGCGTGCGCCATGGCGAATTGGGCGTGGGCGCCGGCATCGTCCACGACAGCATTGCAGCCGCCGAATACGCCGAATGCCAGCTGAAGGCCGGCTTCCTGACCGGGCTGCCGAACGATTTCGAGCTGTTCGAGACCATGCACGCCACGCGCGAGGACGGCTGCCGCCACCTGGAACGCCACCTGGCGCGGCTGCAGGCCTCGAGCGACTACTTCGGCTATCCGCTGCGTCCCGACCTGGCGCGCGCCGGCGTGCAGGCCGCCTGCAGCGTGCTGCCGCCCGGCCAGCCGCACCGCCTGCGCCTGGCGCTGCGGCCGGACGGCGAGATCGTGGTGCAGAGCGGCCTGCTGGCGCCGCTGGAGGAACCGGTG
>JAKOOD010000359.1 GCA_022701635.1 Burkholderiaceae bacterium
TGATGGTCTGGGGCCAGCGCAACAACGTCACCGTGATTTCGCAGCAGTCGGGCGATCCGGCCGCGGTCGCCTTCGATGCGGTGCAGTCGGGCAAGGCGCGCGGCGTCGACGTCGTCATGGTCGACACCGCCGGCCGCCTGCCGACCCAGCTGCACCTGATGGAAGAGCTGAAAAAGATCAAGCGCGTCATCGGCAAGGGCATGGTTGATGCCCCGCACGAACTGCTGCTGGTCATCGACGGCAATACCGGCCAGAACGCACTAGCGCAAGTAAAGGCCTTCGACGATGCGCTGCAGCTGACCGGCCTCGTGATCACCAAGCTGGACGGCACCGCCAAGGGCGGCATCCTGGCCGCGATCGCGCGCACCCGTCCGGTGCCGGTGTACTTCATCGGCGTCGGCGAGAAGCTGGAGGACTTGCAGCCTTTCAGCGCCGACGAATTCGCCGAGGCGCTGCTGGGGTAAGCTCGAGAATGATTGAATTCCTGTCCGTCTCCAAGAAATATTCGGCCGACGCCCTGGCCCTCTCCGACGTCACGCTGAACATCGCCAGGGGCGAGCTGGTCTACCTGGCCGGCCCCTCCGGCGCTGGTAAATCGACGCTGATGAAGATGGTGGCCGCGATCGAGCGCCCGACCTCGGGCCGCGTGACCGTCAACGGCCAGGACATCGGCAAGCTGAAAAAGGCCGGGGTGCCGTTCCTGCGGCGCAACCTGGGCCTGATCTTCCAGCACCAGCGCCTGCTCAACGACCGCAACCTGCTGGCCAACGTGATGCTCCCGCTGATCGTCACCGGCGCGCCCAAGGCGCAGGCGGCGGAACGTGCGCGCGCCGCCTTGGACAAGGTCGGCCTGCTGGAGCGCGCCCGCGCGCTGCCGATGGAACTGTCGGGCGGCGAACAGCAGCGCGTGGCGATCGCGCGCGCGATCGTCAACCGCCCGCAGATCATCCTGGCCGACGAGCCGACCGCCAACCTCGACCGCGCCGCGGCCGACAAGGTGATCGACGCCCTGCACGCCTTTCACTCTGCCGGCGTGACCTGCGTGATCTCGAGCCATGACGAGCAGATCCTCGACAGCGGCGCGCGTGTGATCCGCCTCGAGCATGGGCACGTGATGGACGGCGTCGGAGGTGGCGCATGAACATCTGGTTCCGCCAGCATCGCTTCGCCTTCGTGGCGGCGCTCGCCACCGTGCGCAAGTCGCCCGGCAGCTTCCTGTTCAATGTGCTGGTGGTGGCGGTGGCGCTGGCCCTGCCCTTCGCCGGCGTGACCCTGCTCGACAACGTGCGTCCGCTGTCCGAACAGCTGGCGGTCGATCCCGAGATCAGCCTGTTCATGAAACCCGGCGTGGCGCGCGAGGACGCCCAGGCGCTGGCGCCGCAGCTGCAGCAGCTGCTGGCCGGCAACCATGCGAAGATCAACTTCGTGCCGCGCGAACAGGCACTGGACGCCTTGAAGGAAAAGAGCGGCCTCGACGACGTCATCGCCACGCTGGGCGACAATCCGCTGCCCGACAGCTACGTGATGAAGCTGGATGGTTTTGCGGCGACCAGCACCGCCGAGGCGGCGCGCGTCGACCTGCTGGCCGATCACATGCGCCAGCTGCCGGGCGTCGACTCGGTGCAGGTCGATTCGGCCTGGGTCAAGCGCCTGGCCGCCCTGCTCGGCGTGCTGCGCCTGGCGCTGCTGCTGCTGGCCCTGACGCTGGGCGTGGTGGTGATCGCGGTGGTGTTCAACACCGTCCGCCTGCAGGTGCTGACCCAGCGCGAAGAGATCGCGGTCTCGAAGCTGCTCGGTGCTACCGACAATTTCATCCACCGCCCGTTCTACTACACCGGCGCCTTGCTCGGCGTGTGCGCCGGCGCCGTGGCCCTGGGTGCGGTGGCGCTGGCGCTGCGCCCGCTCAACACGGCCGTCGGCGAGTTTGCACGCTTGTATGCGTCGGACTTCCAGCTGACAGCGTTGCCGGCACTGGGGATCGTCGGCTTGCTGGCGATCAGCGCCGCACTGGGGTTGGTCGGGGCGATGTTGTCGGTGCAGCGCCATCTGGCGCGCCTGAGATAGGAGCGCCTGACAAAACCTCCCTGGCCGCGTTGCACCCACTCGCCGTATCTGCGTAGTGTCTTCGACGTTGCGCTCGTCGGCCGCATCCCTCGCCCCGAAGGTTTTGTCAGACGCGCCAAGTTTTTTCCAAGCCCGGTCGAGCTTGCTGTTCTGCTAACTCGTCCGCTGTTGGCCAGTCAAACCTGCGGCTGACGCGAGGCATCCGCCTACACCTCTACGTGCGCCATCCAACAGAACGCCAAGCACGCGTCCCCTACCCTGTATTTAACGCAAATCAAACGGTATATGGGTCACGTTTGAATTAAATCAACTGCACCGCTCATCTCTGCCCTACAGTTGAAGCACACCTCAATTAGATTCCTAAAAGCAACACTTTAGTGAAACTTAAAGGCGTCATCGGCAACATGGAGGCTTCTAGCACTCACTTCAAGAGAGTGCTAATATAGTGTCCGTACATGACGTTTGGTGGCTCGATAGCACAACGTCTCGCATCCCGTAACAAGCCAACCTGTTACGCCTTCGGGGTACGGTGTATGGCAGATTGATGATGCAGTACAGCTCACTGTAAAGGGAAATGACTATGTCCGCACAATCCGCATTGGTTCCTACTGGCAGCCGTGCTCTGGGACTCGGTTTTAACGGCAACCTTGGCAATATTGACGCTTACATCTCGGCGGTGAATCGTTTGCCAATGCTGACCCATGAGGAAGAGGTCTCGCTGGCGAAAAGTCTGCGCGATGCCAACGATCTGGATGCCGCACAGAAGCTGGTGATGTCCCACCTGCGCCTGGTGGTGTCGATCGCGCGCGGCTACCTGGGCTACGGCCTCCCGCATGCCGACCTGATCCAGGAAGGCAACATCGGCCTGATGAAGGCGGTCAAACGTTTCGATCCGAACCAGGGCGTGCGCCTCGTGTCGTATGCAATGCACTGGATCAAGGCCGAGATGCACGAATACATCTTGAAGAACTGGCGCCTGGTGAAAGTCGCGACGACCAAGGCACAGCGCAAACTGTTCTTCAACCTGCGCAGCAACAAGCAGGGTCTGGACGCCATGTCGCCGCAGCAAGTTGCAGACCTGGCCACGATGCTCGGCGTGAAGCGCGAAGAAGTGGTCGAAATGGAAACCCGCCTGTCGGGCCGTGACATCGCGCTGGAAGCGCCGACCGACGACGAAGACGACAAGTTCTCGCCGATCGCCTACCTGTCGTCGGACCAGCAGGAGCCGACCAAGGTGCTCGAAGCCGAAGAGGTGGTGCGCCTGCAGTCGGAAGGCCTGGAAACGGCCCTGGGTAAACTGGACCCGCGTTCGCGCCGCATCGTGGAAGCACGCTGGCTGGCCAACGACGACGGTTCGGGTGCGACGCTGCACACGCTGGCCGAAGAGTTCGGCGTGTCGGCCGAGCGTATCCGCCAGATCGAGACCGCCGCGCTGAAAAAGATGAAAACGGCCCTCGCCGCCTACGTCTAACTCACCTCCGCAACAAACAAAAAGGCACCCGAGGGTGCCTTTTATTTTTTCTCAATTCGGGGTCAGAGCACAATCGTCACTGGCCGCTATCGCTTCGTCTCGTCGCCATCGGCGGCGAATCGCAAGGAAACTACGGCATCCAGAATCTGCTCTGACCCCGAATTGGTTTGCCGTCAGGCCAGCTTGTCCTTGAAGAAGGCGACGGTGCGGCTCCAGGCCAGCTTGGCGGCGGCTTCGTCGTAGCGCGGCGTGGTGTCGTTGTTGAAGCCGTGCTCGGTGCCGGCGTAGACGAAGTGCTGGTAGGCGACGTTATTGGCCTTCAGCGCGG
>JAKOOD010000378.1 GCA_022701635.1 Burkholderiaceae bacterium
GGACGCGGGGTCTGCTTGAGCAGGGCGCAGGCGCTCATGATCTGGCCCGATTGGCAGTAGCCGCATTGCGGCACGTCGAGTTCCTGCCAGGCCTGCTGCAGCGGGTGCATGGCGCGCGCATCCAGGCCTTCGATGGTGGTGATCTTGTGCTTGCCGACGCTGGCCACCGGCATCTGGCACGCGCGGGCCGGCTGACCGTCGATGTGGACGGTGCAGGCACCGCAGGCGCCGATGCCGCAGCCGTACTTGGTGCCGACCAGGTTCAGGGTATCGCGCAAGGCCCACAGCAGCGGGGTGTCGGGTTCGACGTCGACGGACTGGACCTTGCCGTTGACGTTCAAGTTGTATTTACTCATGTCTCGGCTCTGTTCTCACGCTCGTTAAGTTGCCAGATCATAACGACGTCATCGTAAACCAAAGCGGGCGGGTCCAAGCAATAAAATTTGTTGCCGACGGCTCGGGCGTCGTTTTACATTCACAGCGTATCCGCCCGCCCCGGAACGCGGCGGGCGCGTGCCAGCGGCATGGCTGAGGGAAGCAGGGTATAGTTGAACCGACATCGTTTTCCCGAAAGGACCGACGCCCATGCGCTGCCCACGGCATCTTGCATTCGCCGCCTGCCTGGCCGCGCACGGCATCGCCATGGCCGGCGTCACCGTCAACTACGTCCACGACGCCCAGTTCACCGACCTGCCGCGCACGCCCTGGCAGCGCCAGCAGGCGCTGGAAGACATCAGCGACCATTTCCAGGCGCTCGGCAAGGACTTGCCGGCGCGGCAGGACCTGGTCATCGACGTGCTCGACATCGACCTGGCCGGCCGCGAGGAACCGAACCGCTTTGCCGTGAGCGGCCTGCGTATCCTGAGTCACGGCGGCGACTGGCCGCGCATGCGGCTGCGCTATTCGCTGGTCGAGGACGGCAAGGTCCTGAAGAGCGGCGACGCCCAGCTCAGCGACAAGGCCTACGGCAACCGCGTGAATGCCTACCCGTCGGACGCGCGCTGGCCGCACGAAAAACAGATGATCGACGACTGGTGGCGTGCGACGATCGTGCCGGACCCGGGCGCCGCCAAACAGGTTTCCATGGAGTGATGCCGCATGTCTTTGCCATTCGAACAGCTTGCATTCCTGGGTTTCGACGTCTTCGGCACGGTCGTGGATTGGCGCTCGGGCATCGCCCGTGCTGCCGAACCTTTTCTGGAGCGGCATGGGATGACGGTCGATCCTTTTGCGTTCGCCAGCGAATGGCGTTCCCTGTACCAGCCGGCGATGGAAGCGGTGCGGACCGGCGCGCGGCCCTGGGCCCGGCTCGACGTGCTCAACCGCGAAAACCTGGAACAGGTGCTGGCGCGGCACGGTGTCGCCGCCTCCAGCATCCCCCAAGCCGAGCTGGTCGAGCTAAACCGGGCGTGGGAACGTCTCGATCCCTGGCCGGATGCCGTGGAGGGCCTGTCGCGCCTGAAGCGGCGTTTTGCCATTGGACCGGTGTCGAACGGCCATATCGCCGGCATGCTGCGGCTGGCGCGTTTCGGCGGCCTGCCCTGGGACGTGATCCTGGGTGCGGAAATCGCCCGCAACTACAAGCCGCGTCCCGAGGTCTACCTGCGGTCGGCCGAGGCGGCCGGGGTGGCGCCCGCCCAGTTCGGGATGGTGGCGGCCCATAACACCGACCTGGCGGCCGCCCGCGCACTCGGCCTGCAGACAATGTTCGTGCGGCGCCGCTTCGAACACGGTCCCGGCCAGAGCACCGATTTGCAGCCCGAACAGGACTGGGATATCGTGGCCGACGACCTGGTGGCGCTGGCCGATGCGCTGCACTGCCCGTGACGGGCGCTGCGGCCCGGTAAAGCCGGTATCATCTTGAAACAGCGAATATGTTTTAAAGATGAAAGAGCTTATGGTAATCGTGACCCACAGCGGGAAATTCCATGCCGACGATGCATGGGCTGCCGCCACCCTGAACGTGTTGTATCCCGGCAGCGAGATCGTGCGTACGCGCAATCCGGCCATCATCGACAAGGCCGATTTCGCGGTCGACGTCGGCGGCATCTGGGACCCGGCCAGCGGCCGCTTCGACCACCACCAGAAAGGTTTCGACGGCGCCCGCCAGAGCGGCGTGGTGTATGCCAGTGCCGGCCTGGTGTGGCGCGAGCACGGTGCCCGCTGCGTGGCGATCCTGGCCGAGACCCATGCCGGCCAGCGTTTGTCCGACGACGCCGCGCGCGAGATCGCCTACGCCATCGATGCCGACATCGTCCAGTACCTCGACATGTCGGACACCGGCGCCGCCCGCAACGCGCCCGGCAGCTACGGCCTGTCGGCGGTGATTTCCGGCTTCAATCCGAACTGGCTGGACGAGCAGCGCATCGGCTATGGCGAGCCGACCGAAGCCTACCGCCTCGGCCAGTTCCGGCGCGCGATGGCGCTGCTGACCGATATCATGGTCAATGCGGTCAAGTACCGCGTCGGCGCCACGCTGGCGGTGGAGCAGGTGCGCCAGTCCGAGCTGCTGGAAGACGGCAAGGTGCTGTACCTGAAAAACAGTGCGCTGCCCTGGACCAGCGTGGTGCGCAAGGAAATGCCGAAAGTCCTGTTCGTGATCAGCCATAACCTGGGCGAGCAGCGCTACATGCTGCACACGGTACCGGTCAGCCCGGAAACCTTCGAGGCCCGTGCCGACCTGCCGGCAGCCTGGGCCGGACTGCGCGACGCCGAGCTGGCAGCCGTGACCGGCGTGCCGGATGCCGGCTTCTGCCATAACGGACGCTTCATCGCGGCGGTGAAGTCGTATGAAGGTGCGCGCGTGATGGCGCGGCAGGCGCTGGCGGCGGTGGAAGCCGCACGCCAGCCCTAAAAACCGCCCGGGTAAGTTTCCGGCGGCTCTTCCGAGTGCCAGCCGCCGCCCGGATCGAGCGGCTGCACCGCCGTGGTCCGGTCGATATGGATCACCGCATCGAACTGGCGCGCCATCTGGGCCGAGAAATAATGGCTGTGGCGCTCGGTCCGCGGCAGGTAGATGACGCCGATGGCGCGCTCCAGCCTGCGCCGCGTCAATGCGTCGCGCGCCGGGCCTTCTTCGCGCAGCGGCAGCAGGAAGCGATCGACGCCGACCTCGTGCAGCAATGCTTCGTAGCTGCCCGGCATGCCCGGACGCACGCGCTTGTGCTCGGCCGGGGCATCCCATTCCGACGCCGCCGTCACGAAACCCTCGTAGGTGGAAAAGCCGATCAGGCGGGTGTCGCCGTCATAGGCCTTGCGCGCCAGTTCGCCCACGTTCCATTCGCCGAGCTCGCCGACCTCGGTGGCACGCGCATCGCCGATATGCGACTTGTGTTCCCACACCACGATCCTGGCCGGCTCGCCATCCTTCGACAAGTGCCGGGCCAGCGCGTCGAGCGTCTCGGCCATGTGGCTGTCGCGCAGGTTCCAGGACGACACACGGCCCCGGAACATGGTGCGGTAGTATTCTTCGGCATTCTTGACCAGGCGCGCGTTTTGCTGCGCATGGAAAAGCGCTTCGTCGGCGCCGTCCTTCTGCATATACTCGGCCGAGCGCTGCTGCAGCTGGTGCAATTGTTCGATCACGCCTTGTTCGCAGGATTCCGACAGGCTCAGGCTGGCGGTGTAGCCGTAATGCTGGCTGTCTTCCTGGTAGTGGTCGAAGCAGGCG
>JAKOOD010000420.1 GCA_022701635.1 Burkholderiaceae bacterium
CCGGCCGCCTTCATGGTGGCGCACAGGCGTTCGATCTGCTCGTCCTGGGCCGCCGCATGGGCGATCAGGTTGCGCAGGGCCTTCGACAGCGGGTCGTCGCCGTTGGGCGTGACGCCGTAGGCCGCGAACATCTGGGCGCTGCGCACCTGCTCCTCCTTGCGCACCAGGTGGGCCGGGTTGCCGACAGCGGTGGCGCCGGCCGGCACCGGTTTCACGACCACGGCATTCGAGCCGATCTTGGCGTATTCGCCCACGGTAAAGGCGCCCAGCACCTGGGCGCCGGCGCCGACGATCACGCCGCGCTCGAGCGTCGGATGGCGCTTGGTGCCGGCCACCAGCGTGGTGCCGCCCAGGGTCACGCCCTGGTAGATGGTGCAGTCGTCCCCGACCACCGCCGTTTCGCCGATGACCACGCCGAAGCCGTGGTCGATGAAGACGCGCCGGCCGATGGTCGCGCCCGGGTGGATCTCGATGCCGGTGATGATGCGCGCGATATACGAGATAAAGCGCCCCAGCCATTTGAAGCCGGCATACCAGCAGGCGTGCGCCCAGCAATGCATGACCACGGCATGCAGGCCGGGATAACAGGTAAGCACTTCCCATCCGTTGCGCGCCGCGGGGTCGCGCTCGATGATGCTCTGGATATCTTCACGCAGATTGGAAAACATAGGATAAAACCGTGGCAAACAGACATCATGGTAGCGTATCCGGGCCGGTCTTGCTTAGGAGGGGAAACAAATCTGGAGGGACGTCGCCCCGCCTGCGCGGGGACGACGGTCAATCTTACTGCGGCTCTTTGGCCAGGCGCTGGCGGCGCGCCTCGTACAGGCAGACGCCGGAGGCGACCGAGACGTTCAGGCTCTCGACCGAGCCGAACATCGGGATGTTGACCAGCACGTCGCAGGTCTCGCGCGTCAGGCGGCGCATGCCCTCGCCTTCCGAGCCCATCACCAGCGCGGTCGGGCCGGTGAAGTCGCCTTCGTACAGGCCCTTGTCGGCGTCGTCGGACGTGCCGATCAGCCAGATGCCGCGGTCCTTCAGGTCGCGCATGGTGCGCGCCAGGTTGGTGACGGTGATGTAGGGCACGCTTTCGGCGGCGCCGCTGGCGACCTTGGCGGCGGTGGCGTTCAGGCCGACCGAACGGTCCTTCGGCGCGATGACCGCGTGCGCGCCGACGCCGTCGGCCACGCGCAGGCAGGCGCCCAGGTTGTGCGGATCGGTGATGCCGTCCAGGATCAGCAGCAGCGGCGGACCCTCCACCACGTCCAGCAGCTCATCCAGGTTGCGCGCCAGCGACAGCTGGCTGGCGAACGCGATCACGCCCTGGTGGCGGCGGGTGCCGACGATCTTGTCGAGGCGCGCCGACTCCACCGGCATGACGCGCACGCCGGCCTGCTTGGCGTTGGCGATCAGGTCCTGCATGCGGCGGTCCTGGCGCTCGGCGTCGACAAAAATCTCTTCCACCGATGCCGCCTCGTGCCGCAGGCGCGAGGTCACCGCATGGAAGCCAAAAATCATTTTATTTTTCATTCGTTACGTCTTCTTCCTGCTAGTTTTAAACCATGGGGTCAAAGCCCGGCTTCCATGGGTGGGCTCCAACCGCATCTGACTACTGTTCTTGTTGAAATCATGGGGTCAGAGCCCGCTTTCCACGGGTGGGCTCTGACCCCATCTGACTATGACCCCATCTGACTACTGTTGTTGTGGTGCCGACGGCGCCCGCTTACTTCGCCTTGGGTGCAGTTTTTTTGGCTACTGCTTTTTTAGCCACCTCTTTCTTGGCAGCCGTTTTTTGCGCTGGCGCCGTTACAACGGCTTGCCCCACAGGCTCGGCCGAAGCTTGCTCGGCCTGCTTGCTGCTTGCCCGCTTCTTTTTCGGCGCCGTTTCCGCCGGGGCGGATTCCGCTGCCGGCGCTTCCAGCACCACTGCCTTGGCAGCGCGCTTTTTCTTCGGTGCCGGTTCCTGCTCCGGTGCAGGCACTGGTGCCTGTGCCGGTGCCGTAGCTTCCTGCGGTGCCTGCTTCGCAGCACGTTTCTTCTTCGGTGCCGGTTCAGCTGGTGCGGCTGGTGCAACCACCGGTTCCGGGGCCGGCACAGGTGCCGGTTCCGGCGCCAGGGCGGCAGCTTCCTGCGGCGCCTTTTTGACAGCACGCTTCTTCTTCGGTGCCGGCTCGGCCGGTGCAGTCGCAGGCTCGGGAGCCGGAGCCGGAGCCGGAGCGGAAACCGGAGCCGGAGCAGGTACCGTTTCCGGCAGCGGCGCTACCGCTTCGTCGGCAACGCGTTTTGCCGCGCGCTTCTTCTTCGGCACAGGCGCAGGCTCGGCCGGCGCAGGCGCGGCTTCGACAGGCGCGGCTACAGGGGGCTCGACTGCGACCGGCTCGACTGCCGGTGGCGGCGGCGGTGCCGCATCGGCAACCGCGGGCGCCGATGCGCCGGCATTGCCTGCCTCCGCGGCGCGCGCCGCTTCGGCACGCTGTGCCCGCGCCTTGCGGCGGCGGCTGCTGCGCGACGGCGCCACGAACACGACATCGTCCGGGCTCTCGTCGCTGGCAGTGACTTCCTCATCGGCAGCCTCCTGCGCATCGACCGGAACCGGCCAGGTCAGCGCTTCGTCCGCGACCGGGTTCTGCTCGCGGTTGCCCTTGTTCTTGTTGCGGTTGCGCTTACGGCGGCGCGATTCCTTCGGTTCCTTCTGGGTCAGCGCCTCCTGGGCCAGAGCGCGGGCACGCTCCAACGGCGCCGGCAGCGCGGCCTTCTCAGCGGCCGGCTGCGCCAGCACCAGGTCGATCTTGCGCGACTCGAGGTCGACGCGCGCCACCTGCACCGTCACCTGGTCGGTCAGCTTGAAAGCCTTGCCGGTACGGTCGCTGCGCAGTTCATGGCGCGCCTCGTCGTACTGGAAGTAGTCGCCGGTGCCCAGGCCGCTGATGTGGACCAGGCCTTCGACGAACAGCTCGTCCAGCTGCACGAAGATGCCGAACGGGGTCACGCCCGAGATCACGCCGGTGAATTCCTCGCCCAGCTTGTCCTGCATGTAGTAGCACTTGAGCCAGTTCTCGACGTCGCGCGAGGCTTCGTCGGCGCGGCGCTCGTTGGCCGAGCAGTGCACGCCGAGCGCATCCCAGATGGTCAGGTCCTTCGGATCCTTTTGCTTGCCGTCGGCCTTGTCTTTCGCCGCCTGCTTGCGCGCCGAATTCGAGATCGTGGTGTTCAGCTTGGACAAATCGATGCCGGTCGGCTCGTACTTCTTGCCCTTCAGGACCGCCTTGATCGCGCGGTGGGTCAGCAAGTCCGGATAACGGCGGATCGGGCTGGTGAAGTGGGCGTAGTGCTCGTAGGCCAGGCCGAAGTGGCCGACGTTGTCCGGGCTGTAGACCGCTTGCTGCATCGAGCGCAGCAACATGGTCTGCAGCAGCGTCGCATCCGGGCGTTCCTTGATGCGCTGCATCAGATCGGCGTAGTCGCGCGCCTGCGGCGTGGTGCCGCCGCCCAGGTTCAGGCCGGCCTGCTTGAGGAAGGTGCGCAGCTGGTTCAGCTTTTCCTCGGTCGGCACCGCGTGGATGCGGAAGGTGCTCGGCTGGTCGTGGCGGATCAGGAAGTCGGCGGCGCAGACGTTGGCGGCCAGCATGCATTCCTCGATCAGGCGGTGCGCGTCGTTGCGGGTGCGCGGCAGGATCTTTTCGATCTTGCCCATCGCGTTCGAGACGATATAGGTCTCGGTGGTCTCGAAATCGATCGTGCCGCGTTCCTGGCGCGCCTTCAGCAGCGCGCGGAACACTTCGTTCAGGTGCAGCAGGTGCGGCACGATGCCGGGACGGCGGCCGGCTTCCGGACCCTGGGTATTGCCCAGGATGGTGGCCACTTCGTCATAGGTCAGGCGCGCTGCCGAGTGCATCACGGCCGGATAGAACTGGTAGGCGCCGACTTCGCCGTCTTCGCTCACCACCATGTCGCACACCAGCGTCAGGCGGTCGACGGCCGGGTTCAGCGAGCATAGGCCGTTCGACAGCTTTTCCGGCAGCATCGGGATCACGCGGCGCGGGAAATACACCGAGGTCGAGCGCTCGATGGCGTCGTCGTCGAGCGGATCGCCCGGCTTCACGTAGTTGCTGACGTCGGCGATCGCCACCAGCAGGCGGTAGCCGCGGGTGCGGCCGATCTTGACCGGTTCGCAGTAAACGGCATCGTCGAAGTCGCGCGCATCGGCGCCGTCGATGGTCACCAGCGGCACGTCGCGCAGGTCGACGCGCTCGCCGAGGTCGATATCGCGCACTTCGTTCGGCAGCTTGTTGGCCTGCTTTACTGCGGCGGCGGAAAACACGTGCGGGACGCCGAACTTGCGCACGGCGATCTCGATTTCCATGCCCGGGTCGTCCAGCTCGCCGAGCACTTCGACGATGCGGCCGGTGGGCTGCTTGAAGCGCGACGGCTGCTCCACCAGTTCGACGCTGACCACCTGGCCGGCCTTGGCCTTGTCCGGGCGGTTCGCCAGCAGGATGTCCTGGCCGATGCGCTTGTCTTCGGGCGCGACTTTCCACACGCCGTCTTCCTGCAACAGGCGGCCGATGATGTGGGTATTCGCACGCTCGACCACTTCGACGATCGTGCCTTCCGGGCGGCCGCGGCGGTCGGTACCGATCACGCGCGCCAGCACGCGGTCGCCGTGCAAGACCTTCTGCATCTCCTTATCGGGCAGGAACAGGTCGTCGCCGCCCTCGTCCGGGATCACGAAGCCGAAACCGTCGCGGTGCGCGCTGACACGGCCCGAGACGAAGCTCGAATGGTCGGTCAATTGATATTCGCCGGAGGCGTTGGCGCGGATCTGGCCGTCGCGTTCCATCGCGTTCAGGCGGCGCGTCAGCACGCCCTCGGCTTCGGGATCGACTTGCAGGGCGCGGGCCACGGCGCCGCTGTCGAGCGGCGATCCGGCCTGGCGGAAGATGCCGAGAATTTCCTCTCGGCTGGGGATGGTATAGGTTGGTTGCTTCAAATCGTTTTCTTAATCTTGTTGAGCCAGTGGGTTGGCCGACTATCGGCGCAATGGTTGGATTGACACGTCTTCACGCGTAGTGTAACGGAGGAC
>JAKOOD010000441.1 GCA_022701635.1 Burkholderiaceae bacterium
GGTTCTGCGCCTCGTCGATGATCAGGAACTTGTTGACGAAGGTACGGCCGCGCATGAAGTTGAGCGACTTGATCTTGATGCGCGAACGGATCAGGTCCTGGGTCGCGGCGCGGCCCCAGTCGCCGGCGTCGCCGTCGCCCTTCATCAGCACTTCGAGGTTGTCGTCGAAGGCGCCCATCCACGGCGACATCTTCTCTTCCTCGGTACCCGGCAGGAAGCCGATGTCCTCGCCCACCGGCACCGTCACGCGGGTGACGATGATCTCGTTGTAGACCTTGGTCTCGAGCACCTGGGCCAGGCCCGCCGCCAGCGCCAGCAGGGTCTTGCCGGTACCGGCCTGGCCGAGCAGGGTGATGAAGTCGACTTCAGGATTCATCAACAGGTTCAACGCGAAGTTCTGCTCGCGGTTGCGGGCGGTGATGCCCCACACGTTGTTCTTGTTGTGGCTGTAGTCGCGCAGCGTCTGCAGCACCGCGGTCTTGCCGTTGATTTCCTTGACCTGGCCGGTGAACGGGGCTTCGCCGTTCTTGGGGTCGAAGTAGACGAACTGGTTCACCAGTAGCGTCGGCACCACCGGGCCGGTGACGCGATAGTAGGTGGCCGAATTGCCGCCCTTGATTTCCTGCCACGACTCCATGTTCTTGCTGTGCTTGGTCCAGAAATCGTCCGGCAGCTGCACGATGCCCGAGTACAGCAGGTCGGTGTCTTCGAGTACATGGTCGTTGAAGTAGTCTTCGGCGGCCAGGCCCATCGCGCGCGCCTTGATGCGCATGTTGATGTCCTTCGACACCAGCACGATCGCACGGCCCGACTGGTCGGACTCGAGCGCCCGCACCACACCCAGGATCTGGTTGTCGGCCTTGCCGGCTGGCAGGCCTTCCGGCAGGGCGGCGGCGTTCAGGCGGGTCTGGAAGAACAGGCGGCCCTTGGCGTCGCGGTTGCCCAGCTTGGCCAGCGGGATGCCGGTCTCGATCGCGTCGTCGTCGGTGTTGGCGATCAGCGCGTCCAGCGTGCGCGATACCTGGCGGGCGTTGCGCGCGACTTCCGACATGCCCTTCTTGTGGTTGTCGAGCTCTTCCAGCGTCATCATCGGCAGGTAGACGTCGTGCTCCTCGAAGCGGAATAGCGAGGTCGGGTCATGCATCAGCACGTTGGTGTCGAGCACGAACATCTTGGCTGCGCCCGAGGTATCGGCCTTGCGGCTGGCCGGCGACTTGACGTTGACCTCGGCCGGCTTGTGCTTGGCCGGATGCGGTTCGTTGATGTCGGTTTCGCGCAGCTTGGCCGTGACACCTTGCTTGCCGCTCTTGTCTTCGCGCGGCGGCGCAGGCGGCGTCGCCGGCGCCGCAGGCGGGGTGGTCTCGCGCGCCGGTGCTTCGGCCAGCAGGGCTGCCTTCGACTTGCGGGCGCCGGCTTTTGCCGCCGGTACGGCTTGCCCGCTGATCAGGTCTTCGACAGGGTCGTTCTCCGCCTTCGCGGCTGCGCGGACAGGCGATTTGCCGGGTTCGGCTTTAGGATAATCTTTTGCCAACAGGATAGTCGCTGGCTTGCTAGGAATTTTGGGTAGTGGCATCAGGTTCTCAATCTAGATAAATGTCGGAAGAATGCCTCGCGCGGGCGCACGCGCGCCGCCGGGCAGGACAGATGCAACTAGGGGACTTACAAGGAAGCCGGCCGGGGCCCAAGTGTGGGGAAAGCCGGCAGACTGATTGGAATGATGCTGTAAGGTAAAGCTTTGACTCAAAATAGGCGAAGCGTATGGTCAGCAGTTAATCAACTGGAGCCAAGCGTTCAGAGTGGTCACTCCAAGGACCTTGAAGAAGCGTAGCGAGCGGCCGCAGCTTTGGCTGAGAAGCGCAGCTGTACACACGTACAGCGAGCATCGCAAGCCGAAGATGCAACGCGCAGTAGCTTATGCAAGGTCCTGCGGCTGGCTCTTCAGAAATTCCAGTACTTCTGTAACGTGATCGGCAACTTTCACGCCACGCCATTCTTTCACCACTTTGCCGTCAGCGTCAATGACAAACGTACTGCGCTCGACCCCCCGCACTTTTTTACCGTACATGTTTTTCATCTTCATGACGTCGAACTGGGTGCATACGGCTTCGTCCGGATCGGAGATCAGTTCGAAGGGCAGGCCGAGCTTGGCCTTGAAGCCTTCGTGCGAGCGCAGCGAGTCGCGGCTGAGGCCAAAGATGGCGGCGCCGAGGGCGGTGAATTCGTCGTGATGTTCGCGGAAGGCGATGGATTCCGTGGTGCAGCCGGGCGTATTGTCCTTCGGGTAAAAATACAGGACCGTATACTTGGCCGGACGGCCGTTCAGCTCGAAGGTCTGGCCGCCGGTCATGGCGGCGCTGAAATTGGCCAGAGGGGCGGCGCTTGCTGGGCTTGGGCTTTCGGCCACGGGTTTCTCCCTTGATTCGTTAATGTCCCGGTTCCAGCACGATCAGGTCGCCTGAGCGGCCGGGTACCTGGCCCCACTGCAGCGGAACCGCCGGCAGCGAAGCCTGTTTTATCTTCTCATAATAGTCAGCCATCGAGGCAAGCCGGTAGCCTTGGGCTTTCCAACCTGACAACAGCTGCTCGAATATGGGGGCGAGCTTCTGTCCTTCAAGCTCGGCGTGCAAGGTATACACGTGGTCGCGCAGCGGATCGGCGGTGAGTTTGAGCAGGTGGGCGGCGATATTGTCGTTGTCCAGCACGACGCCATCGATCTCGCGGCCGAGCAGCTCGTCCAGCGTCGGCAGCGTGGTCGGCATCTGGATGCAGTCCAGGCCCTGGTAGCGGTAGGGCCCGGCCTGTGGGTCGAGCAGGGCGCCGTCGTCGCGCAGCTGGGCACGGCCATCGGAGGCGTAGCGGTAGCCGGCGCTGTCGTGGCGCGCAAAGGCGTACTGGTTCATCTGCCAGCCGGCGGCGCCATGGGTGTGCGGCGCTTCGCCGAACACCGCTCGATAGCGCTGCTCGCTTTTTTGCATGATGGCATCGGTCCAGGCCTTGTCGCGGGTGCGGACGTGGTCCTGCCAGTAGACGTGGTCCCAGGTGTGGATGCCGCACTCGAAGCCGGCATCGCGTACCGCACGCATTTCGGCAGCGGTCTTGGCGCCGATGTCGGGGCCGGGCAGCAGCACGCCGTACATCAGCGTCTTGATGCCGTAGTGCTCGACCACCGACGTACGCGAGACCTTCTGGAAAAAGCCCGGACGCAGCGCGCGCCGCATCGCCCAGCCGGTGTGGTCCGGCCCGAGCGAGAACAGGAAGGTGGCCCCGGCCGCATGCCGCGTCAGCATGCGCACCAGGTTGGGGACCCCTTCGCGCG
>JAKOOD010000470.1 GCA_022701635.1 Burkholderiaceae bacterium
GGCCGGGCTGCGCGACGACGGCGCGGTCAAGACGAAAGGCGCGTCGGTTTCCTTCTTGCTGATCGCCGCGAACTCGCCCAGCGGCGGACCCTCGCCGGCGCCGCCGCATGCCGTCACCACACTGGCCAGCACGCAGGCCAGCACGGCCGCTCCAATGATGCGTTTCATCTGGATTCTCCCAAAAGTGTTGCCGGACTCTAGCAGAGGAGACACAGAAAATAAAGACACTTTGTCAACTTGCCGCATCGACCTCGCCGTCGACCGCGCCGTCGAGCGCAGCGTCGGACGCGTCGCCGAGCGCTTCGCACAGCACCGCCACCACCTGGCTGACGCGCGGCAGCGACGCCTTGGCCTTGGGCCAGACCACGTGCAGGGGCAGCCCCGGCGTCGCGTGGGCGGGCAGCACCTGCACCAGGCTGCCGTCCGCCAGCGGGCCGCCGACCAGCCAGGTCGGCAACTGGGCGATGCCGAGGCCGGCCAGCGTCAGGTCGCGCTGGGCTTCGGCGTTGCCGGCCACGATGCGGGCGTCGAGCGCGGTCTTTTCGATGCGCGGTTCGGCCCGCGGTTCGGCGCGCCCGTCGCCGCTACGGATCAGCCACGGGCTGATGCTGCCGTCGGCCTTGCGGTACATGATGGCGGCATGCTGCGCGAGGTCCTCGACGGTGGCCGGGGTCCCGTGCACTGCCAGGTAGGCCGGCGCCGCGCAGAACACTTTCTGCTCCCGCCCCAGATAGCAATGGCCGAGCGACGGCGGCCAGGCTTCCGGACTGCCGATACGCAGGGCCACGTCGATGCCTTCGTCGTGGATGTCGACGTAGCGGTCGGTAAACGACAGCACCGGCTGCAGGCGCGGATAACGCCCGAAGAACGGCGCCAGTACCGGCAGCGCCACCAGGCGGCCGAAGGTCACCGGCAGGTCGATGCGCAGGCGCCCGGCCAGCACCTCGCCGTCGCCGCCGAGCGCATGCTCGGCTTCCTCGAGTTCGCTCAGGACCCGGGTGCAGGCCGCCAGGAAGCGGCCGCCCGCCTCGGTCAGCGCCAGGCGCCGCGTGCTGCGCTCGAACAGGCGCACCTGCAGCCGCGCTTCCAGCCGCGCGACCGCCTTGCCCACCGCGGAGCTGGTCAGGTTCAGGCGCTCGCCGGCGCGCACGAAGCTGCCGGCCCTGGCCACCGCCACAAACACTTCGACCCCTTTCAAACGTTCACTGTTCGGCATGCCTAATTCCGGAAATAAATTCCGCGAATTATAGAAAAAATACCCGAGATAAGACCACGCATATCGAATAGCATGCTCTCCCCTGCAATCGAAGGCCTGTCCATGTCCCAACCAAGCACCATCACCCGCGCCGCGCACGACACCACCCAGCCCGGCGCCGCCATCTCGATCCTGATCCTGGCGATCGCCGCCTTCGTCATCGTCACCACCGAATACCTGATCGTCGGCCTGCTGCCGGCGCTGTCGCGCGACCTCGGTATCTCGATCTCGGCCGCCGGCCAGCTGGTGACGCTGTTCGCCTTTACCGTCATGCTGTTCGGGCCGCCGCTGACGGCCTGGCTGTCGCACCTGGACCGCAAGAAGCTGTTCGTCGCGATCCTGGTGGTGTTCGCCCTGTCCAACGCCCTGGCCGCGCTGGCACCCAACATCTGGGTGCTGGCGCTGGCGCGCTTCATTCCGGCGCTGGCGCTGCCGGTGTTCTGGGGCACGGCCAGCGAAACCGCGGGCCAGCTGGCCGGGCCAAGCAAGGCCGGCCAGGCGGTGTCGCGCGTGTACCTCGGCATCTCGGCGGCGCTGCTGTTCGGGATCCCGCTCGGCACCGTGGCCGCCAACAGCGTCGGCTGGCGCAATTCGTTCTGGATGCTGGCCGCGCTGTCGCTGCTGATGGCGGCCGCGCTGTGGGCGCTGATGCCGGCGGTGGCGCGGTCCCCGCGCATGGACTTCAAGCAGCAGGCGCGCCTGTTCCGCGAGCCCTACTTCCTGGCCAACGTCGCGCTGTCGATCGTCGTGTTCACCGCGATGTTCACCGCCTACACCTATCTGGCCGACATCCTCGAGCGCCTGGCCGGCATCGCCCCGGCGCGGGTCGGCTGGTGGCTGATGGGTTTCGGCGCGATCGGCCTGGTCGGCAACTGGCTGGGCGGCAAGGCGGTCGACCGCGCACCGGTCAAGGCCACGGCAGGCTTCGCGGCACTGCTCGGCATCGGCATGGCGCTGAGCGTGCCGGCCGTGCATGCGCTGCCGATGTTTTGCCTGGTGCTGGCCGTGTGGGGCATCGCCTACACCGCCCTGTTCCCGATCTGCCAGGTGCGCGTGATGCGCTCGGCGACGCATTCCCAGGCGCTGGCCGGCACCACCAATGTCTCGGCCGCGAATGCCGGCATCGGCATCGGCGCCATGCTGGGCGGCGCCGTGATCCCGACGCTGGGGCTGGACAAGATCGGCTATATCTCCGCTGCGATCGCCCTGCTGGCGGTGCTGATGGCGCCGGTCGTCACCGCGCTCGGCCGCCGGCGCCCGTGACGGCGCAGGCGGCGTCGAGGTCAAGCTTCGGCGTCGGCGGCGCCGCTTCCATCACGCTCGTGGACGCCGGCGGCGGGCGCCAGCGCATCGGTCCACTGCCACCGCGTATTTATTGCGGCTGGGGCCTTGCCCGCGCGCCGCGCCAGGGACGGTACAGGATCAGCGCCGCCACCAGCCCGCAAGCCGCGGCAGCCGCCATCCAGTAGCCCGGCGCCGCCTTGTCGCCGGTGACCTGGATCAGCCAGGTCGACACCACCGGCGTGAAGCCGCCGAAGATCGCGGTCGCCAGGCTGTAGGCCAGCGAAAAGCCGACCGTGCGCACGTCGGCCGGCATGATTTCGGTGAGCGCGACCACGGTGGCGCCGTTGTAGCTGGCGTACATGAAGGAGAGCCACAGCTCGGCTTCCAGCATGTGCGCGAAGGTGGTGTCGCGCACCAGCCAGGCCAGCACCGGATGCGCGGTCAGGATCGGCAGCACCGTGAACACGACCAGCAGCGGCCAGCGGCCGATACGGTCCGACAGCGCGCCCATCAGCGGCAGCCAGATGAAGTTGGACAGGCCGATGCAGAAGGTCGCCAGCAAGCTGTCCGCCGCGCTCAGCTTCAGCACGTTCTTGCCGAAGGTCGGCGCATAGACCGTAATTAGGTAGAACGAGACCGTGGTCATCACCACCAGCATCATCCCCAGCAGCACCAGGCGCCAGTTGGCGACCATCGAACCGACCACCTCGCGGAAGTCCGGGCGGTGCTTGCGCGCCTTGAAGGCTTCGGTCTCCTGCAGCGAGCGGCGGATCACGAACACGATTGGGATGATCGAGCAGCCGACGAAGAAGGGAATGCGCCAGCCCCAGTCGCCGATTACGCCCGGCGCCAGCTGCTGGTTCAGCAGGTAGCCGAGCGCCGCCGCCGCCATGACCGCCGCCTGCTGGCTGGCCGACTGCCAGCTCACGTAAAAACCTTTCCGGCCGGGCGGCGCCATCTCGGACAGGTACACCGACACGCCGCCGAGCTCGACGCCGGCCGAGAAGCCCTGCAGCAGGCGGCCGGTCAGCACCAGCAGCGGCGCCGCCACGCCGATGGTGGCGTAGCCCGGCACGAAGGCGATCAATACGGTGCCGCAGGCCATGATCGCCAGCGTCACGATCAAGCCCTTGCGGCGGCCGATGCGGTCGATGTAGCTGCCCAGGATGACGGCGCCGAGCGGCCGCATCAGGAAGCCGGCGCCGAAGGTCACGAAGGTGAGCATCAGCGACAGGTATTCGTTACCGGATGGGAAGAAGGTGCTCGCGATGTAGGTGGCGTAGAAGCCGTACAGGAAAAAGTCGAACATCTCGAGGAAGTTGCCGCTGGTGACACGAATGACGGTCGCCAGCGGCGAGGAAGCGGGCATCGCCTGTGTGGACATGAAGTCTCCGGAGTGCATGGATGCCCCATTGTCGCCGAATCATCCTTTCCGTGCTCAGCGCTGCGGATACGGTGTGCCGTCCTTACGCGTGAAGCGCCAGCCGTCGCCGCTGCGCTCGGCGGCCAGGTCGTCGCGCGGATACGTGGCGCTGTCGCCGGGGCGGCGGTCGCCCACTTCGAGGTAGCTTGCCTCGTGTGCCGAGCGGTTGACCAGCTGATGCCCGGTGCCGCCGGCCGCGAAGCCGGCGCACATGCCGGCGCCGAGCAGGGTTTCGCCGCCGTCGTGGACCAGCACCAGTTCGCCGCTGAGGACGTAGATCCATTCGTCCTGCACCGCGTGGCGGTGGAACAGCGCGGACATCGCCCCCGGCGCCATGGTCACGTGGTTGACGCCGAAGCCCTGCAGGCCGAACGGGTCGCCGAGCGGGCGCTTGACACGGCCTCGCATCATCGCGGCGAAGGGTGCCGGATAATTCGAGGGCTTGGTGCGCGCCGGCGCCGTGGCGGCGGCGAGGGCGACGGGCGGCGTATCGGGGGTGGACATCATGGGCTCCTTCCCGCGTGCTTACTGGCCGGCCGGCGGCTGCCACAACTCGACCTTGTTCCCTTCCGGGTCGATCACCCAGCCGAACTTGCCGAATGCCGAATCGTCGGTGCTGTCGAGCACCCGGCAGCCTTCGGCGCGCAGCGCCCGCAGCAGCGCGTCGAGGTCGTCGACCCGGTAATTGATCATGAAGGAGGCGGTGCCCGGCGCGAAATGTTCGCTGCCGGCCTGGCCGATCGACCAGATCGTGGCGCCGCCCGCGGGTTGGCCATCGTCGTCGCGCCAGCTGAAGGCGGCGCCGCCCCAGGGCAGCACGTCGATACCGAGGTGGCGCCCGTACCAGGCGCGCAGTGCGGCCGGGTCCTGCGCGTGGAAGAAGATGCCGCCGATGCCTGTCACTCGCTTCATGTGCGCTCCTGTCATGGTTGGATGCTT
>JAKOOD010000476.1 GCA_022701635.1 Burkholderiaceae bacterium
CCCTGGTAGGCGTCGCGCAGGTCGATGGCGATGGCGGCATGGATGTCCTCGCCGGCCATGCGGAAGCCGCCGCCCATGCCGCCCATGCCGGCGCCCGGTCCGGCACCGGCGCGGCCGCGCCGGCCGACGTGGGCGAACAGGTCGGCAAAGAAATCGTTGCCTTCGGTGCCATTGAAGTCGAATTGCGAACCCCAGTCCGGTGGCGGCCGGAATTCCTGGCCGGGCCGGACACCACGGCCGAGTTCCTCGTAAGCGGCGCGTTTCTCGGCGTCGCCCAGCACGTCGTAGGCTTCGTTGATTTCCTTGGTCTTGGCGTCGGCATCCTCGTGCTTGCTGACGTCGGGGTGGTATTGCCGCACCAGCTTGCGATATGCCTTCTTGATCTCATCGGCGGACGCGGTGCGTTCCACGCCGAGTACTTTGTAGTAGTCCTTGTATTCCACGAGCTTGCTCCTGGATCAATTCAATCGGGTTGGATGATGTACTGGAGAGTCATATGAGGTTCGCAAGCTTGCATTTCAACTAAATACGATCTCGGAAGGATGGTGTACCGCCAGGCTTTAAGATAAAGAATGAAGTGTATGAAAAGATTTATTTAATTCCATAATTTAATAATATTATTTTTCAAGAAATAATAATAGAGGCAGGGTGGGCGCGCAAACATAATCTCCATTACCCGATTTGGGAATTAAAGTGCCGATATTTTTTACACTCGCCAATAATTAAAGTTAATCTTTATTAACTTTTCCAAATAGAATCAATGATATAAATCAATATAGTTTTTTTGGCACGGTAGTTGCATACAGGATGAGCTCAAACAACTAGGGAGGTTTTGATGAAGCTGAGTTCCGTTGCCAAAGCAATCGCCAGTCTGTCGTTCTTTGCATGCACTTCGCTGTTCGCCGCACCGTTGGTCGTCGATGTGACCGGCGTCCAGAGCGTGGGTGAAATCGGTGATCCCGGTAACACGGTGATGAACATTAATGTCGGCGCGAATGCAAGCATTACCGCCATCAGCTATTCGGTCAACCTGACAGCCTTCAACCCGAGCTGGCTGTCCGAAATCGGCCTGGCCTTCACCGACTCGGATGGCTTCGAGGGTGTCGTGTTCAACCCCGGCGTCGGTGACGATTTCGCGGGCACCGCAACCTACGCGGATTCGGCCGACCTGGCAGCCCTGGGCCTGTCCTTCAACGTCGGTGCCGACGGCATCCTGCGCCTGGAGTTCTATGAAGATTTCGACGATTCCCAGGTCAATCCGGACGGCCGCTGGAACTTCGGCACCATCACGTTCAACGTGGAGGGCGGCACCGTGCTGCCGCCTGTCGATCCGGGCACCCCGGGCGGCGAGGTGCCGGAACCGGCAAGCGCGCTGCTGATCGGCGCCGGCCTGGCCGCGCTGGGCTACCGCCGCCGCCGCGCCGCCAAGCAGGTGCACTAATCCGCGCCGCGCCTGAAGCGTAGTACCCGGCCGGGGCAGCACCGTCGATGCGGTGCTGCCCCGGCCGTTTTTACGGCCTGCATGTGCCCCTTCCATCGCGCCGGCGCACCGTCACCCGGCCTTAGCAATTAGTCAGTACAATCCGGGGTTTCGCCAGCTGCCCCGAACCATGACGTCCACCCTATCCGCCGCCCCCGCCTCATCCCCCGTCCGCACCGAGATCGCGACCCTGTGGCGCCTGTCGTGGCCGATGCTGGTCGGCCAGCTGGCCACGGTCGGCATGGGTGTGGCGGACGTGGCGATGACCGGGCACGTCAGCGCGGCCGAGCTGGCGGCGGTCTCGCTCGGCACCTCGGTGTGGTCGATCATCCTGGTCACCGTGATGGGCGTCATGATGGCGGTGAATTCCGTGGTCGCGCACGAGATGGGCGCCGGCCGCTTCGACAAGATCTCGCATGCGGTGCGCGAATCGCTGTGGATGGGCGCGATCGTCGGCATCGTCGGCTGCCTGGCGGCGAATGCCTGCACGCTGCTGTTCGACCACATCGGCCTGGAAGCGGCCGTGGCCGAACGCGCCAAGACCTTCCTGCACATCATCAGCCTCGGCATGCCGGCCTTTGCCTGCTACCGCGCGCTGTACGGCTACACCACCAGCATCAACCAGACCAAGCCCATCATGGTCATCGCCATCTGCGGGCTGCTGTACAACATCGCGCTCAACTGGATGCTGGTGTTCGGCAAGTTCGGCTTGCCGAAGCTGGGTGCGCTCGGCTGCGCGGTGTCGACCGCCAGCGGCGTGTGGTTGATGCTGGCGGCGATGGTGATCTGGATCAAAATCTCCAGCGCCTACCGCATGACCTACCCGTTCACGCGCTGGGAAGGCCCGAACTGGACCGAGATCGGCAGCATGCTGCGCCTCGGCCTGCCGATCGGCGTGACCCATTTCGCGGAAGTCAGCGCCTTCGGCATCGTCAGCCTGCTGGTGGCACGCTTTGGCGTGGTGCAGGTGTCGGCGCACCAGATCGCGCTGAATTTCGTGTCGCTGGTGTTCATGGTGCCGCTCAGCTTCGGCATCGGCGCCCTGACCCGTGTCGGCCAGGCGATGGGCGAAGGCAATGCGGTGCGGGCGCGTTTCGTGGCCTGGACCGGCACCGGCATGTGCATCGCTTTCGGCATGCTGTCGGCGATCTTCATCGCGCTGTTCCGCTGGCAGATCGCGGCGATGTACACCTCGGACGCGGCGGTGCAGGCCACCTGCGCCATGCTGCTGCTGTTCGCCGCGCTGTTCCAGCTGTCCGACTCGACCCAGGTGGCAGCCGCCTCCGCGATGCGCGGCTACCAGGTCACGCGGTCGCCGATGGTGATCCAGATGATCGCGTTCTGGGGCGTGGCGCTGCCGGTCGGCTGGATCCTGGGCCTGGCCCCCAGCTGGTTCCCGTGGTCGCCGGCCCAGCCGATGCAAGCCACCGGTTTCTGGATCGGCCTGGTACTGGGTCTGACGGTGGCGGCCGTGCTGCTGGCTTGGTCGCTCAACAAGCTGTCGGCATTGCGCGTGCGCGCATCCGATGTTAGCGCCTGACAATTATTAATTGCATATGTGATCGCTAACATGCACAATAGCCGCACACAACAATAAGCGAACCCAGCGGTCACAGAACGCGATATCCAGGAGACAGCCAGCCGGCTTCAACCGCGGCATCCATCGGATCCGTCCGTGCGCTCGGTCGCCCGATCGATTCGATACCGACAGGAGACGGGATGAGGCTGACACCCCACACCACTTTGGCCGCGCTGGCTTCGGCGCTGGCCTTCACCCCCGCGGCCTTTGCCGCACCATTGACCACCCTCGATAGGAACGGCGCCTGGGTCTCGGTCGAAGCCTACGGCCCCAACATCGTGCACGTGACGATCGGCGCCGACAAGGAACAGGTCCTGAAAGGCCCCGGCTACGGCATCCTGCCGAAAGCTGCCGAGAATGGCGCCTTCCGCCACAGCCGCGCCGCGGACGGCGACACCTTCGCCTCCTCCGGCATGACCCTGCACGTGAACCCGGCCCCGGCGCCGCGCGTGCCGAGCCAGGGCGAGAAATACTTCGCGCCGGCGCTGGCCTCGGTCGGGCTGCAGGTCAAGAATGCGCGCGGCGAGCAAATCCTCAGCATGACCGGCTGGGAAATGGCGCCGCATACCGTCAACGGCGAAAAGACCTACCAGGTCGGCGCCTCGTTCGCGGCCCCGCGCGACGAGCATTACTACGGCATGGGCCAGAACCAGGAGTCGCTGTCCGGCCTCGACCTGCGCGGCCGCGTGCTCGACTGCAAGCACTGGTACGACGCCCCGGCCGGCGAAACCGTGTGCGTGCCCTTCATGGTGTCGTCCAAGGGCTACGGCATCGTCTGGGACAACCCGTCCGCCACGCGCTTCGTCGCCGGCGTGCACGGCAAGACCGCGTTCCAGTCGAACGTGGGCGAGCGCGTCAGCTTCTTCGTCATCACCGGCAATTCTTCGGATGAACTGTATTCCGGCTACGCCCGCCTGACCGGCAAGACTCCGATCCCACCGAAAGCCGCCTTCGGCCTGATCCAGTCCAAGGCGCGCTACGACAGCCAGCAGGAAGTGCTGCGGGTGGCGAATACCTACCGCCAGAAACAGTATCCGCTCGACGTGATGGTGGTCGACTGGTTCTACTGGACCCGCATGGGCCAGATGGACATCAACCCGGCCGAGTTCCCCGATCCGGACGGCATGAACAAGCAGCTGCACGACATGGGCATGCAGTCGATCATCTCGATCTGGCCGCGCTACGAGACCTCGGGCCGCTACTTCAACGAGCTCGATGCCAAGGGCTACCTGCTCAAGGACAAGGACGGCAAGACCGTCGACGGCCTGCCCTTCCGTTCCGACCGCACCGGCGGCCTGATCGACGCCACCAACCCGAAGGCCCGCCAATGGTTCTGGGAAAAGTCGCGCGACAATATCCTGGCGCACGGCTTCGATTACCCGTGGCTGGACGAGACCGAACCCGACCTGGTGCCGGACGGTTTCATGTATGCGATCGGTTCGGGCGACCGTTTCCATAACCTGTTCCCGCTGCTGCACGTCGAAGGTTTCGCCGACAACATGCGCGCCTGGAAACCGAACAAGCGCGTATTGATCCTGTCGCGCGCCGCCTACCTGGGCTCGCAGCGCACCGGCGCCCTGTTCTGGTCCTCCGACATCAACCCGACCTGGGAAGCGCTGGCGCGCCAGATTCCGGCCGGCCTGAACATGACCGCGTCCGGCATCGCGCTGTGGGGCAACGACATCGGCGGCTGGCAATACCTGCCGCAGACCACCAGCGCCACCAAGGCGCCGCTGCTGGACCCGTCCGACGCGCGCGACGTCGTCGGCCAGAACCACGACTATCCGGAACTGCACACGCGCTGGTTCCAGTACGGCACCTTCCTGCCGACGCTGCGCCTGCACGGCGACCGCAAGCAGGCCGACATCTGGTCGTTCGGCAAGGCCGCGGAAACGATCATGGCGCGCTATGACCGCTTGCGCTATCAATTGATCCCGTACATCTACAGCCAGGCCAAGTTCACCCATGACACCGGCGCCCCCTTCATGCGCCCGCTGTGGATGGATTTCCCGCAAGACCCGAACGTGGCCGACATCGGCACCGAATACATGTTCGGCCCGGCCTTCCTGGTGGCGCCGGTGACGGAACAGGGCCAGACCGAGAAGGACGTCTACCTGCCGGCCGGCAGCGACTGGTACAACTTCTGGACCAAGGAAAAGCTGGCCGGCGGCCGCTGGGTGAAAGTGGCGGCGCCGATCGACCAGATCCCGGTGTTCGTGAAGGCCGGCTCGATCGTCCCGATCGGCGCCGACATCCAGTCGACCGCGACGAAGCAGGCGATCGCCGAGATCCAGGTGTACCCAGGCAAGGATGGCGAGTTCAGCCTGTATGACGACGATGGCGTGTCCTACGACTACGAGAAGGGCAAGTCGACCACGACCCGGCTGCGCTGGAGCGAGGGTGGCGGCAAGCTGACGGCGTCGGGCGGCGACAGCGGGCTGGCAAGGTCCTTGCCGGGGTTGGTGAAGGTGATCGGGAAACAGTAATCGGCAATGCAGGCGCCGCAAATTTTCTAACGCCGCTCCTGCTCATCGACGTCGCCCCTGCGCAGGCGGGATAGCTGCGCTATCCCCCCAAGTTCTGCCAGCGCTGTCGACACGCGTGCAACTTGGGCCCCTGCCTGCGCAGGGGCGACGTTTTTACGCTGACGCATCGGCCACGCGGGGCGGTACGCACATTCTACCCGCGCCGCCCCCCTTATACCCCCTCATATTTACAGCTTTTCACCCCCGACTCTGGTATCGTCTCGACCGTTGCACATAATTAATCTTTACCAGAGATCACCATGCGCCTTCTTCTTTGCCTTCTCGCCGCCCTGTCGGCCGCTCCCGCATCCGCGGAGCGCCTGACGCTGGACCGACTCCACGCCGACCCGGCGTTGGCCGGTCCTGGCGTGCGCGCCTTGCGCGTGTCGCCCGACGGCGAACGCGTGACTTTCCTGCGCGGCCGCGCCGACAACCAGTTCCAGCTGGACCTGTGGGAATACAACATGAAGGACAAGACCACGCACCGCCTGGTCGACTCCAAGAAGCTGGTCCCGAACGAGAACCTGTCGCTGGAAGAACGCGCACGCCGCGAACGCGCCCGTACCGCCAGCCTGTCCGGCATCATCAGCTACAGCTGGTCGCCCGACGGCAAGCAGATCCTGGTGCCGATCGCCGGCGATTTGTACCTGGTCGACCTCAAGAATCCGGATGCGGCGCGCAAGGTCGCCTCGGGCAATGTCGGCGATCCGAAGATTTCGCCGAAGGGCCGCTACGTTTCCTTCGTGCGCGACCAGAACCTGTTCGTGATCGATCTGACGACCGGCCAGGAACGCCAGCTGACCAGCGACGGCAAGGGCACGATCCATAACGGCGAAGCCGAGTTCGTGGCCCAGGAAGAGATGGACCAGAAAACCGGCTACTACTGGGCGCCGGACGATTCCGCGATCGCCTACCGCCGCTTCGACGAAGCGCAGGTGCCGGTCGCGCGCCGCTTCGAAATCTACGCCGACCGCACCGAGGTCATCGACCAGCGCTACCCTGCCGCCGGCGACCCGAACGTGGTGATCGACCTGATGATCGTCAATCCGGCCACGGGCGCGCAAAAGAAGGTGGATCTCGGCGCCGAGAAGGACATCTACCTGGTGCGCGCCGACTGGAGCGGCGACGCCAAGACCCTGGTCTACCAGCGCCAGTCGCGCGACCAGAAGCGCCTCGACCTGGTGGCGGTCGATACTGCCACGCTGGCCCAGCGTCCGCTGTTCACCGAAACCTCGACGACCTGGGTGGCGGTGCCGGCCGACCTGCGCTTCCTGAAGAACCGCAACGCCTTCATTTGGGCGTCCGAGCGCAGCGGCCGCAACCACCTGTACCTGTTCGATATGACGGGCCGTCTGCTGCACCCGCTCACCAAGGGTGAATGGGGCGTCGACAGCATCCTGGCGGTCGACGAACAGGCCGGCAAGGTCTACCTCTCGTCCAACAAGGATGCGGTGATCGACAAGCAGACCTACGCCGTCAACCTGGACGGCGGCAATGCCGACAAGCCGGTGCGCATCACCAAGCAGGACGGCATGCACGACGATACCTTCGCGCAGAACGGCAAGATTTTCGTGGACACCTTCTCCGATCCGAAGACCCCGCCGCAAGTGTCGATCCGCCGCGCCGACGGTTCGCTGGTCGAATGGCTCGAGCACAACGAGGTGAAGGGCGACCATCCGTACGCGAAGTACATGGCCGACCACCTGCCGACCGAATTCGGCAGCATCAAGGCGCACGACGGCCAGGACCTGTATTACTCGATGATCAAGCCGTCGAACTTCGATCCGGCCAAGCGCTATCCGGTGTTCCTGATGGTGTACGGCGGCCCGCACTCGCAGCAGGTAACGCGCGGCTGGGGCAATATGTTCAAACAGTACATGGCGCAGCAGGGCTTCGTGGTGTTCACGCTGGACAACCGCGGTTCGTCGCGCCGCGAGCGAAAATTCACCGACGTCATCTACGGCGAACTGGGCAAGCACGAAGTCGAAGACCAGCTGACCGGTATCGACTGGCTGGCCAAGCAGAACTTCGTCGATCCGAAACGCGTCGGCGTGTTCGGCTGGAGCTACGGCGGCTTCATGACCCTGCGCCTGCTGGAAGCCGGCTCGGACAAGATCGCGATGGGCGTGTCGGTGGCGCCGGTGACCGACTGGTCGCTGTACGACACCCACTACACCGAGCAGTTCGTCGGCAGCACGCCGAAGTCGAACCCGAAGGCCTATGAACAGAGCGGCGTGTTCGCCCACCTGGACGGCCTGAAGTCGCCGCTGCTGCTGATCCACGGCATGGCCGACGACAACGTGCTGTTCACCAACTCGACGCGCCTGATCGACGCGCTGGTGAACCGCAACGTCAAGTTCGAGCTGATGACCTATCCGGGTGCCAAGCACGGCATTTCGTCGCGTGCCGGCCAGCGCCACGTGTACGGCATGATCGAGGGCTTCTTCAAGAAGAACCTGGGCGGGACAGAGGCGAAGTGACGTTGGTTGGACGACGCCGGTGGATGCATCGTAGGGTGGGCTCCCCGAGCCCACGCGGACACCGGCACGTCGCGTGTTTCCGCGTGGGCACGGGGTGCCCACCCTACGGGCATGCAGATGCCGGCAAAACGGAACAGCCAAAAAAACAGCCGCTCGAAGCGGCTGTTTTTCATTGAAGCTGGCGCGGCTTACTTCTTGCCGACCACGTCCTTCAGGTCGCCAGCTTTCTCTTGCACTTTGCCTTCGGCCTGGTTTGCCAGGCCCTTGGCTTGCTGCTCTTCGCTGCCGATGGCTTTACCGAAACCTTCTTGGATTTTGCCACCGATGTCTTTGGCTTTGCCTTTGATTTGGTCTTCGTTCATGTTCGTTCTCCTATCGTCAGTGAAATACTGCTTCTGGAAGTGAAGCGGCATGGGTGTATAGTGCGCCCATTGCGATCGCAATACTGTTCGCGACTTAACAAATAATCAAAATTTTCAGCGCGGCTTGCGCCAGACGCTGGCCAGCCAGGGCTGCTGTTCGCGTGGCAATCCCGGCGGACGGTAATAGTGATGCAGCGGATCGAAGCCGGCGCCGGTCACATAGCGTTCCCAGCGCGGATAATCGTGGAAACTGCCCCAGCGCGGGCCATTCCAGCCCTCTTCGTTGTTCCCGCGTGGATTCGAGCTGAACAGCACGCCGCCCGGCTTGAGTGCCGCGAACAGCTCGCCCAGCACCTTGGGCAGCAGGCCGCGCGGCACATGGAACAATGAGGCGTTCGCATAGATGCCGTCGAACAAGCCATCCGGCAGGTCGAGGTCGAGGAAATTCTGCTGCCACACGTCGCAGCCGCTGTAGGCCGCCGCCATCGCCACGAACTCGGCGCTGCCGTCGAGGCCGATGGCGCGGTGGCCCATGTCGCGCAAGGTCTTGAGGTCGCGTCCCGGACCGCAGCCGAGGTCGAGCAAGGTATAAGGCGCGTCGGCCTCGATCGCCTCCAGCAGGGCGGCGATGTTCTGGCTGACGTCGTGGTCGATGGTGCCGGCGAAAAAGCGCGGCGCCACCGAATCGTAGTGATGCAGCGTGCGCTGCGCGATGTCGCGGAAATCATCGTAGTCGGCGATGCCGGACACGTCATCCTGTGCCATATGCGGATCCTGGTGCAGCCTGGGCCGCTTGATATCGAGAAAATCCGGGTGCATGGGCCACCAGCGAAGAAATAGGCTGCAGGCCATTGTAGGCCTGCCATTTCTAGCGCCGGTGTCCATTACCCCCAATAAATTACCA
>JAKOOD010000500.1 GCA_022701635.1 Burkholderiaceae bacterium
CGGTCAATGAATCGCCGCTCGGGCTATTCAGCGAAACGGAAGACGGCGCCATTCTCGAAGAAGATTACGGCATTCCGCGCCGCTACCTGCGCAATGTGCCGAGCCCGTGGGCGGTCAAGCGCCTGCATGAATTCGGCGGCGACATCAACAAGTTCCGCGTCGTCAAGCGCTATCCGTCGATCCTGAAACAGATCGCGATCGCCAAGACCGAACCGGGCGACGAAAACAACCAGGATATTTCTTCGTTGGTCGGCAAGGTCGATATCCGCAAGCTCGAGGATTATTCCCAGGACGATCCGGACGCCTACAGCTATTCCGGCGGCCTGTGTCTGGCGAACCAGGGCCTGATGGAATTCGTCGAGATGTTCAAGGCCCCGATCAAGGTATTGCACCCGCTGCTCACCGCGACCCAGGAAGGCAATTACAAGGGCACCGAGGGCTTTGGCGCGATTCCCTTCGATGGCATCGTGCTGGCCCACTCCAACGAATCGGAATGGAAGACCTTCCGCAACAACCGCAACAACGAGGCTTTCCTCGACCGGATCTATATCGTCAAGGTGCCGTATTGCCTGCGCGTGTCGGACGAAATCAAGATCTACGACAAGCTGCTGCGCAATTCCTCTCTCGATAAAGCGCCGTGCGCGCCGGGCACCCTGCGCATGATGTCGCAATTCGCGATCCTGTCGCGCCTGAAGGATCCGGAAAACTCGAGCATCTATTCGAAGATGCTGGTGTACGACGGCGACAACCTGAAGGACACCGATCCGAAAGCGAAGTCGATGCACGAGTACGTCGATTATGCCGGCGTCGACGAAGGCATGAACGGCCTGTCGACCCGCTTCGCCTTCAAGATCCTGTCCAAGGTCTTCAACTTCGACAACACCGAAGTGGCGGCAAATCCGGTGCACCTGCTGTACGTGCTCGAACAGCAGATCGAGCGCGAGCAGTTCCCGCCCGAGACCGAACAGCGCTACATGTCGTATATCAAGGAGCACCTGGCCCAGCGCTACGTCGATTTCATCGGCAAGGAAATCCAGACCGCCTACCTGGAAAGCTATTCGGAATACGGCCAGAATATCTTCGACCGCTATGTGACCTTTGCCGACTTCTGGATACAGGACCAGGAATTCCGCGATCCGGATACCGGCGAAAGCTTCGACCGTGAATCGCTGAACGCCGAACTGGAAAAGATCGAAAAGCCGGCCGGCATTTCGAACCCGAAGGATTTCCGCAACGAGATCGTCAACTTCGGCTTGCGGGCGCGTGCGACCAACGGCGGCAAGAATCCGGCCTGGACCAGCTACGAAAAATTCCGCACCGTGATCGAGAAGAAAATGTTCTCGAATACCGAGGAATTGCTGCCGGTGATTTCGTTCAATGCGAAAGCGAGCGCCGAGGATGCGACCAAGCATGCCGACTTCGTGGCGCGCATGGTCGAGAAAGGCTACACGCCGAAACAGGTGCGACTGCTGTGCGAGTGGTATCTGCGGGTACGTAAATCCTCGTGATGAGGGTTCGATAAACCTGCTGCGCGTCGCCTGGCTGGTCTGCGATGCTCCGCTACGGCGGGCCGGCCGTACCGTGAGTACGGCTGCGCTTCTCGACCAGCCAGGCTTGCGCTCGCTACGGTTTCTCGAACCCTCGTGGCGCCAACACTGGGCGTCCATCAGGTAGGGCTGTAGGCTTGGTCCCACGGATGTCCGCGACGCCAACCACATTGGGTCGAGGCGCGTTACTATAGTGGGACCGGGTGGTATTCCGGCCCGCCGCGAATTTGAGCAGGAGGCCTGTTTTGACTTACCTCATCGACCGACGCTTGCAGGGCAAGAACAAGTCTGCGGTCAACCGCGAACGCTTCTTGCGCCGCTACAAGGCGCAAATCAAGGATGCGGTGGGCCGGGCGATCAAGGGTCGCTCGATCACCGACATCGAAAATGGCGAAAAGGTCTCGATTCCCGTCAAGGACGTGAACGAACCCCGCTTCGGACACGCGCATGGCGGTGTCTGGGAGACCGTCAGTCCCGGCAACACCGAATACCAGAAAGGCGACCAGTTCAACCGTCCGCGCGGCGGCGGCGGCGGCGCCGGCCGCGGCAAGGCGGGCAACAGCGAGCAGACCTCCGAAGACGATTTCATCTTCGAACTGAGCCGCGAAGAATTCATGAATTACTTCTTCGAGGATCTCGAGCTGCCGAACATGATCAAGACGCAGCTGACCCAGGTCGTCGAATTCAAGAACCAGCGCGCCGGCTACAACATCTCCGGCACGCCTTCCAACATCCACGTGCTGCGCTCGCTGCGCGGGGCGCTGGGACGGCGCATCGCCGTCGGCGGACCGTCGCGCAAGCAACTCACCGCGCTCGAGCACGAACTGCGCGAACTGCGCGAGAACGGTGCCGAGGACGACGACCCGCAGGTCCTCGAACGCAAGCACAAGATCCACCACCTGCACACGCGGCTGCTGGCGATCCCCTTCATCGACCCGATCGACCTGCGCTACAGCAACCGGGTCAAGATCCCGAAGCCGTCGACCGCGGCCGTGATGTTCTGCATCATGGACGTATCGGGCTCGATGGATGAAAGCCGCAAGGACACCGCCAAGCGCTTCTTCATCCTGCTATACCTGTTCCTGAAGCGCGTGTACGAAAAGATCGAGGTGGTCTTCATCCGCCACCACACGGCCGCGGCCGAGGTCGACGAGAACGAGTTCTTCCATTCGCGCGAATCCGGTGGCACGGTCGTGTCCTCGGCACTGCACATGCTGAACAAGATCGTTACCGAGCGCTACAGCAACGGCGACTGGAACAGCTACGTGGCGCAGGCGTCCGACGGCGACAACTGGGACAACGACTCGGTGCTGTGCAAGCAGATCCTCAACAGCCAGATCATGCCCCGGGTGCAGTACTACACCTATGTCGAGATCACCGACGGCCCGCCCCAGAACCTGTGGGAGCAGTACGCCGAAGTGGCGACCACGCATTCGAACTTCGCCATGCAGAAGATCGTGACGCCGGCCGATATTTATCCCGTGTTCCGCGAACTGTTCAAGAAGCAGCCCAAATAAACGGTAGACAGCAGCAATGCAAAGCGAGGCCCGCTCATGCCAAGAGATCCCAACAACCCACGCGCCCTGCCCGAACAGTCGGAGTGGACCTTCGACCTGATCGAACAGGCACACGAGGAAATCCGCCGGGTGGCCAGGAAGTTCGGCCTGGACACCTACCCCAACCAGCTCGAAATCATCACTGCCGAACAAATGATGGATGCCTACACCTCGGTGGGCATGCCGGTGTCTTACAACCACTGGTCTTTCGGCAAGCACTTCCTCAGCACGGAAAAAAGCTACAAGCGTGGCCAGATGGGCCTGGCGTACGAGATCGTGATCAACTCGAATCCGTGCATCGCCTACCTGATGGAGGAAAACAGCCTGACCATGCAGGCGCTGGTGATCGCCCACGCCGCTTACGGGCATAACTCCTTCTTCAAGGGAAATTACCTGTTCCGCACCTGGACCGATGCCGACGCCATCGTCGACTACATGGTCTTTGCCAAGAACTACATCGCCGAATGCGAACAGCGGCACGGCATCGACGCCGTCGAAGACGTGCTCGACTCCTGCCACGCGCTGCAAAACTACGGCGTCGACCGCTACAAGCGACCGGCCAAGCTGTCGGTCGCGCAGGAACAGAATCGCCAGAAGGAGCGCGAGGAATACATCCAGTCCCAGGTGAACGAGCTATGGCGCACGCTGCCGCGCCGCGAGGAAGCCCAGAAGGATGCCGCCGCGCCGCCGCGCTTCCCGGTCGAGCCCGAGGAAAACCTACTGTACTTCATCGAGAAGTACGCGCCGCTGCTGGAACCCTGGCAGCGCGAGCTGGTGCGTATCTCGCGCAAGATCTCGCAGTACTTCTATCCGCAACGCCAGACCCAGGTGATGAACGAGGGCTGGGCCACCTTCTGGCACTACACCATCCTGCAAGAGCTGCACAAGGAAGGCATCGTCGGCGACGGCTTCATGATGGAATTCCTGCAGAGCCATACCAACGTCGTGTTCCAGCCGGCCGCCACCAGCCCTTATTACAGCGGCATCAATCCGTATGCGCTGGGGTTCGCGATGATGATGGACATCAAGCGCATCTGCGAGAACCCGACCGACGAAGACCGCGCCTGGTTCCCGGACATTGCCGGCAGCGACTGGATCAAGACGCTGGACTTCGCCATGCGCAACTTCAAGGATGAAAGTTTCATCGCCCAGTACCTGTCGCCCAAGCTGATCCGCGAATTCCACTTCTTCGCCGTGCTCGACGACGACCGCAGCGACAAATTGACGATTTCGGCGATCCACGACGAAGCCGGCTACCGCTACGTGCGCCAGCAGCTGGCCGAGCAGTACAACCTGGGCAACCGCGAACCCAATATTCAGGTCTGGCAAGTGAATACGCGCGACGACCGCGCCCTTACCCTGCGCCATACGCAATTCCAGCGCCGTCCGCTCAACCAGCAGGCGCATGAAGTGCTGAAGCACGTGGCCCGCCTGTGGGGTTTCGACGTGCGCCTGGAAACCGTCGACCCGTCCGGCCGCGTGGTCAGCAGCCTCGAGTGCCGGCGCGAAAAGCGCGCGCGTTACTGAGGTCCACGTATTCTTTCCCGCCGCCCGCACCCTTCCGTGCGGGCTTTTTTTCGGCTGCGGCACCGACCGCGCCACTTCCCTCTATATATAGAGTGCACCGCTAGCGTGCCGTGCACGCTTGTCCCGGCACCTGCCTGGTGCGAGCGCAAACATGGTTGGTCGTACAGCGCCGCCCGATTGAGAGAACGCTTCTCGTCATTACGTTAGTTATCTGATATTGTTCAAAACCCATATTACATGCACACTGAGCCATATCAGGGGCCGATATCCATATAAGGTCGTCTTATGGCTTTCGCCTTGTTTTTAAAGGGTTTTTTGTTCAACAGGACGCCCACTGGCATGTAAATTGGTTATAGTTGGCAGAAACGCCACAACCGTTTCACCATATATTTGCTAAGTAGCAAATTCAGCATGGAAAATTTGGCGGATGGTCTGTCTTGCCTGATCTTCCACGCATCAAAAAAGGGCACCACTTGACATTGTTAAAAAGCTAAATTTTCGCATCGTCGACGGGCCTGCGGATTCTTCATACTGATGTGCTTGTTTGCTTGTTTTTACAGGCAAATAGCCTCTCTTTGAGGGCATAAAAATGTATGTGCAAAAAAGAATTCGTAGGTATAATTCGCCGATGTCCCGGATGCGGCTCTTAGCATTTTGTCGTGTTTAGTGGGTTTGGTAGCAACAAAAAAGGTTGGTATTGGAGAAAGCAGGATGAATTTTTCGCAAGAGAAGAACGCCGGGAAGAATTTCACTGGTATCGCCATTGTTATCGTCTTGCACCTGATTGTCGCTTACGGGCTGGTTACCGGTCTCGGAAAGCGCATGGTCGCCAAGATGATGGAACCAGTGGAGACCAAGATTATCGAGGAAGTGAAACCGCCGCCACCGCCGGATGTTCCGCCCCCGCCGCCGCCACCGGAAATGAAGGCTCCCCCGCCTCCATTCATCCCGCCGGTTGAAGTGCAGGTGCAGACCCCGCCGCCGCCGCAGAATGTGATCGCTAACACGACCACTGCGAAACCGGCAACGACGGAGATCAACCGCACGCCACCGGCACAGCCGGCCCCTCCGGCACCGGCAGCACCGGCCAAGGGTCCTTCGCGTACCGAGGCAGTGGCAGACTTCAACACCTGCGCGAAACCGGAATACCCGAAATCGTCGCTGCGTAATGAAGAAACGGGTGTGTCGACCATTTCATTCCTGATCGGCGTGGATGGTCACGTGATGGATTCCAAGATGGCGAAGTCGAGTGGCTTCCGCGATCTGGATAAAGCTGCGCAGTCAGCTCTTGGTAAATGCCGATTCAAGCCAGCAATGGTTGATGGGGCGCCCCAACAAGCATGGGTAGCAGTGCAGTACGTCTGGACTTTGGAATAAACCGGGACGGCAGCAACGTCTCAAACTGTGATTTTCGTTGTCATCTGTTCAGCGAACTGTTCATTTTAATTTTTGGAGGAAGCATGTTTAAGAATACCCGTTTGTCCGCTCTGCTGGCGGCTGTCCTGTTCTCGGTTACGGCAGCTTCGGCGCTGGTGTCCGCACCGGCCGTGGCCCAAGACCAGGCTGCAGCATCCGCCCCGGCAGCTCCTGCGGCTGACGCAGCAGCACCTGCAGCAGCACCGGCTACCGATGCAGCAGCCGCTCCGGCTGCAGCCGCCCCGGCCGCTGCCGAAGGCAAGAAAGAAGAAGTCGAGAACCCGTTCGGCATCCAGGCCGTGTGGGAAGGCGGCGTCGTGTCGCGCGGCACCCTGATCATCCTGGCCCTGATGTCGATGGGTTCGTGGTACATCCTGATCACCAAGCTGATCGACCAGTCGAAGATCTTCCGTCAGTCGAAGGAAACCAACCAGAAGTTCTGGAAAGCACCGTCGATCGCTGCCGGCTCGGCACAACTGACCGAAGGTTCGCCGTTCCGCTTCATCGCTGAAACCGGCACCAAGGCAACCCAGCACCACGACGGCGCCCTGCTCGAGCAGATCGACCTGTCGACCTGGACCACCATGCAGATCCAGCGCGCCGTGGACAAAGTCCAGTCGCGTCTGCAGGATGGCCTGTCGTTCCTGGCAACCGTCGGCTCGACCGCACCGTTCATCGGTCTGTTCGGTACCGTCTGGGGTATTTACAACGCACTGACCAACATCGGTATGACCGGTAACGCGTCGATCGACAAGGTTGCAGGTCCGGTGGGTGAAGCACTGATCATGACCGCATTCGGTCTGTTCGTTGCAGTTCCGGCCGTTCTGGGCTACAACTGGCTGGTCCGTCGTAACAAGACCGCAATGGAAGACGTCCGTTCGTTCAGCGCCGACGTGCACTCCGTCCTGATCTCGGGCGCAATGCACACTTCGGAAGCTGCCCGTGCTGTCGCTGGCGCTAAAAAGGTTGGCTAATCATGTCGATGAGTGTTGGCTCCGATAGCGGAGAAGATACCGTCATGTCAGAGATCAACACCACGCCCCTCGTGGACGTGATGTTGGTTCTGCTGATCATCTTTCTGATCACCAGCCCGGTTGTTCTTAAACTGCAGAAGATCAAACTGCCCGTCGAGACCAACCAGACTGCTAAAACCACGCCGGAAGACGTGAACATCGTCGTCAACAAAGATGGCGATATGTACTGGAACCAGCACAAGCTGGCCAACACCGACGAACTCTTCGAATTCCTGAAGAAAGAAGCGGTGAAAGTGCCCCAGCCGGAAGTGAAGATTCGTGGCGACCAGGAAACCCGCTACGAAGCAATCGGCAGGGTGCTCTACACGGCCCAGCGTGCGGCGATTCAGAAAGTCGGCTTCATCACCGAAATTCCTGATAAGGGCTAATCGAAGTGAAGAGGGGTCCGCCCCTCTTCCGATGATGACCCCGCAGCCCGATACAGGAAGACCCTAGCGGGAAACCCGTATCGGGCTGGTTCCCAAGATTTGAAAGGAAGCACTCATGTCTATGAACGTTGGTTCACCCGGAGGCGCAGGCGCCGATCCGGAACCGATGATGGAAATGAACATGACGCCGCTGATCGACGTCATGCTGGTGCTGATCATTATGATGATCATCACCATTCCAAAGCAAAACCATTCGGTCAACTTGAACATGCCGGTCGGCACCCCGCCACCGTCGACCAAGGAACCGCAAGTGGTCACGATCGACGTGGACTTCGACGGTACTGTCCTCTGGGACAACACCCCGATCCCCGATCGCGCCACTCTCGAAGCCAAGCTGGCCAACGTGGCGGCGATGGCCGATCAGCCGGAAGTGCATCTGCGTCCGAACAAGCTGGTCGAGTACAAGGTTGTCGCTGGTGTGATGGCGTCGGCTCAACGTCTTGGTGTCACCAAGATCGGTATGGTCGGCAACGAACAGTTCCAGTAAATCGCTTTGGCTATAATGAACACGGCAGGGTTTCCCTGCCGTGTCTATTTTGAATGAAAGAATGTCGATAATGTCCAAGTTCCGCCTCGCACACCTCGGCCTCGCACTGGCCGCACTCGGATTCACCGCCGCCGTCCCGGTGGTTGGCCTGGCCCCGGCCTACGCCGCCGAGACCCTCCGTCCCGAAGTCGGCAAGCCGCTGCAAGAAGCGCAGCAACTGATGAAGCAGGGCAAGAACAAGGAAGCCCTGAACCGTCTGCATGACCTCGACAAAGTCGGCAACAAGTCGGCAAATGAAACTTACCTGATCGAACGCACCCGTGCCGGTGCCGCCTCGAGCGCAGGTGACTACGCCGCCGCCGCCAAGTCCTTCGAATACCTGATCGGCTCCGGCAAGCTGTCGGCCTCCGAAAAAGCCCAGATGTCGAAAGGCCTGATCGGCATCTACATGCGTGGTGGCGACCTGGGCAAGGCAAACGCCGCCATCCAGGCCCAGCTCAAAGAGCGCGACGATCCCGAACTGCGCGCCTATCTGCTGCAGAACTACTACAAGCAAGGCAACACCGCCGCCCTGGAAACCGAACTGCGCAATGCCGAGAAGAACGGCCGCATGAGCGAAGACCAGCTCGGCATGCTCGCCAATATCCAGCTCAAGAAGGGTGACAAGGTCGGCTACGTCAACACCATCGAGAAACTGGCCGCGAATTATCCGAAGGCCCAGTACTGGACCGACCTGCTGAACCGCGTGCAGGGCAAGCCTGGCTTCTCCGGCCGCCTGGCGGTCGACATCTACCGCCTGAAGCTGGCCAATGGCCTGCTGAAGAAGCCGAGCGAGTACATGGAAATGGCCCAGCTGGTCCTGCAGGCCAAGGCCCCCGCCGAAGCGATCAAGATCATCGACAAGGGTTACAAGGCCGGCGCACTCGGTACCGGTGCCGACGCCGCGCGTCACCAGCGCCTGAAGGACCTGGCCGAGAAGACCCTGGCCGAGCAGAACAAGACCGCCGCAGCGGACGAAGCCTCGTTGACCAAGGCCAACGACAACGACGGCCTGGTCGCCCTGGGCTACAGCCTGGTGCAGTCGGGCCAGGCCGACAAGGGCCTCAAGATGATGGAAGCCGCCATCAAGGCCGGCAACCTGAAGTACCCGGAAGATGCCAAGCTGCACCTGGGCGAAGCCTACGCCGTCGCCGGCAAGAAGCAGCAGGCCATCAACACGCTGAAAGGCGTGGGCGGCAAGGACGGCACCGCCGAACTGGCCCGCTACTTCATCATGGCCATCAACAAGCCGCTGGCGTAAGCCAACCTGCCACACGGCACGCACTGCCGCCCATGCGGCAGTGCTTCGAAAGCGCTGCCCGCGTTCCCGCAGGCGGCGCTTTTTACGTTTACGCGACCCGATACGGCCCACTGCGTACGCCTTTCTCCCGCCCCGCGCTTTCGGCCATTGCGCTTTGCAACATCGCAGTTGCCGTATAATCTGGTATTTCGCCTCGGAGCACGAATCATCCAATGAAGGTATTTCGCGGACTTCCCAACGACAGGGCGCGTGCCCCGTGCGCACTCACGATCGGCAACTTCGACGGTGTCCACCGCGGACACCAGGCGCTGTTGGCCCACGTGACCGCCAGTGCGCGGCGCCTTGGGCTGGAATCCGCCGTGATGACATTCGAGCCGCATCCGCGCGAATATTTTGCGCAGCGCAGCGGGGACCTGTCCAAGGCCCCGGCGCGCATCGCCAACCTGCGCGACAAGCTGGAATCGCTGTCGAATGCCGGCATCGACCGCGTCATCGTCGAGCATTTCAACGAGCATTTCGCCGCCATGTCGCCGCGCGAATTCACCGAGCGCGTGCTGGTCGAAGGCCTGCACGTCAAATGGCTGATGGTGGGCGACGATTTCTGCTACGGCGCCCGGCG
>JAKOOD010000541.1 GCA_022701635.1 Burkholderiaceae bacterium
ATTGCCGCCCGTTACAAGACTGCATTGCGCCAGTTGCGCGAATCGTAAGGCCTGGGGTTTAATCACTGCAGTTCGCCCCCTCGCTGACGTTGGGTTAAATACGTCGAGATCAATTCGCTGAGGTAATAGCAATGACGATGCTGATTCCGTTTGCAGGCTTGTCGCCGGTCCCGTGGAAAAACGGCGCCGGCAGCACGACCGAAATTGCCGTGTTCCCGCAGGACGCCGGCTTCACCGATTTCGACTGGCGGGTGAGCCTGGCCACCATCGGCGCCGACGGCCCGTTCTCGGTCTTCCCCGGCGTCGACCGCACGCTGGCCCTGGTCGAAGGCCATGGCGTGACGCTCGACATCGACGGCGAGCCGGCCCTGGTGTCGGCGGCCGAACCGGTGGTCAGCTTCGAAGGCGATGCGCGTGTCAGCGCCAAGCTGAATCGCGGCACCACCACCGACTTCAACGCGATGACGCGCACCGACCGCTGCTACCACAGCTTCGGCCGGCGCCGCCTGGACGGCCCCTCGACCTTCGTCGCGCGCGCCCCGGTGACCGTGCTGTTCCTGGCCGAGGGCGAGAGCCTGGAATTGAGCAGCGACGACGAGCGCATCGCCATGGTGCGCTACGACGCCATGCTGCTCGACCAGGGCACGGTCTGGAAAATGGACGCGGGGCAGGGCACGATCTTCATCGTCGACATCCATTACTACGACGACGAGGACGACCTCGACAACGAAGACGGCCACTATGACGATTAAGCCATGGTGACGGAAGCCGCCGACCTGCTGTTCACCAACGTGCGCCTGGCCACGATGGTGGACGGGGTTGGCGACCTGCAGGATGCCGCGCTGGCCGTGCGCGGCGGCCGCATCGCCTGGCTCGGGGCGCGCCGCGACGCGCCGCCGGCGGCCGTCATCCACGACTGCGGCGGCGCCTGGATGACGCCGGGGCTGGTCGACTGCCACACCCATATCGTCCACGCCGGCGAGCGCGGCGGCGAGTGGGAAGCGCGCCTGAATGGCGCCAGCTACGAAGACATCGCGCGTGCGGGCGGCGGCATCCTGTCCACCGTGCGCGCCACCCGCGCCGCCGCCGAAGACGCGTTGTTGCACCAGAGCCTGCCGCGCATCCGCGCGCTGCTGGCCGAGGGCGTGACCACGCTCGAGATCAAGTCCGGTTACGGCTTGACCCTGCTCGATGAAGCCAAGATGCTGCGCGTGGCGCGCCGCATCGGCACGGTGCTGCCGGTGAACGTGCACACCACCTTCCTGGGCGCCCACGCGCTGCCGCCCGAATTTGCCGGCCGCGCCGACGCCTACATCGACGACCTATGCGACCGCATGCTGCCGGCGCTGGCGGCCGAAGGCCTGGTCGATGCGGTGGACGCCTTTTGCGAGCGCATCGGTTTTACGCACGCGCAGACGGCGCGCGTGTTCGCCGCCGCGCGCCGCCTCGGCCTGCCGGTCAAGCTGCATGCCGAGCAGCTGTCGGACCAGGATGGGGCGGCGCTGGTGGCGGCGTACGGCGGGCTGTCGGCCGACCACCTGGAATACCTGTCGCCCGCGGGCGTGGCGGCGATGGCGCGCGCCGGCACGGTGGCGGTGCTGCTGCCGGGCGCTTATTACTTCCTGAGGGAGACGTGCATGCCGCCGCTGGACGCGCTGCGCGCCGCCGGGGTGCCGCTGGCGCTGGCCACCGACTGCAATCCCGGCACCTCGCCGCTGACCTCCCTGCTGCTGGCGATGAACCTGGCCTGTACCTTATGGCGCATGACGCCGCTGGAGGCGCTGCGCGGCTGCACCGTGCACGCGGCGCGCGCGCTGGGCCGCAGCGACATCGGCACGCTGGCGCCGGGCATGCGCGCCGACCTGGCGCTGTGGGACGTGGCGCGGCCGTCCGACCTGGCATATGCGCTGGGCGCGCGGCCATGCCGGCTGGTGGTCCACGGCGGCGCGCCGCGGGCGCCGGAGATCGACTTGCACTGAGCAGCCTGCACTGAGCGGCCTGCACCGGGCGGCTGGCCGCCGCGCCTTGCTCGACCATGATCGGGTATGCTTGAGCGCTCGATCGATGGAGCTCTTATGCGTCGCTTTGCCCTGCTGGTGCTGGCCTGGACCGGCCTGCTTTTCCTGAACCCGGCAAGTGCCGAGGACGTGCTGCGGGTCGGCTCCAAGCGCTTCACCGAGTCCTACATCCTGGGCGAGATCCTGACCCAAACCGCCGCCACGGCCGGCCCCGCCCAGCACCGCCAGGGCCTCGGCAATACCGCCATCGTGCTGGCGGCGCTGCGCTCGGGCGACATCGACGTGTACCCGGAATACCTCGGCACCATCGACCTCGAGATCCTCAAGAATCCGCAGCCGACCACGATCGACCAGATGCGCGCGGCGCTGCAGCCGCTCGGCCTGGGCATCGCCGTGCCGCTCGGCTTTTCGAATGGCTACGCGCTGGCCATGCGCGGCCGCGATGCGGGCGACCCCGGCATCGCGCGCCTGTCCGACCTGGCGCGCCGCCCGGAGCTGCACATCGGCCTGTCGCACGAATTCCTGGGCCGCGCCGACGGCTGGCCGGGCCTGGCGCGGCGCTACGGCCTGCCGCAGACGCCGCGCGGCCTCGACCACGGCATCGCCTACGAGGCGCTGGCGCAGCGCCAGATCGACGTCACCGACATCTACTCGACCGACGCCAAGATCCGCCAGTATGGCCTGCGCGTGCTGGACGACGACCTGCACTACTTTCCGCGCTACGACGCGGTGCTGCTGTACCGTCTCGACCTGCCGCGGCGTTTTCCGGCAGGCTGGCGTGCCATTGGTGCGCTGGAGGGGCGTATTTCAGTAGATGCGATGATCGGGATGAATGCGGCGGCCGAGCTGGACGGCGACAGCTTTGCAGCGATCGCAAAGCAATGGCTCTCGTGCGCGGGTAGGGTGGACGGCGCCGCCGTCGACGCGTCCAGCCCGGGCGTGCGTTGCACTCGCACGGTGGCCACGGCCGCTCGCACAGGCGTTGAACGCGTGGACGGAACACCCGTCCACGCTACCGCTGCCCGAAGCGATCCCGAAGGCGTTCAACGCGACGGCTTGCTCGCCAAAACCTTCGGCAACGGCTTCGCCACGCTGGCGCGCCAGCACCTGCTGCTGGTGTGCGCCGCCGTGCTGCTCGGCTGCCTGGCCGGCGTCCCGCTCGGCATCCTGGCGGCGCTGGCGCCGCGCTTGCGCCAGGTGGTGCTGGCGCTGGCCGGCATGCTGCAGACCGTGCCTTCGCTGGCCCTGCTGGCGATATTGATTCCGTTGCTCGGCCGTATCGGCACGGTGCCGGCACTGGTGGCGCTGTGCGCGTATGCGCTGCTGCCGATCGTGCGCAACACCTGCACCGGCCTGCTGCAGGTGCCGGCCGGCTTGCGCACGGCGGCGCTGGCGCTGGGCCTGACGCGGGCGCAGGCCTTGCTCGCCGTCGAACTGCCGCTGGCGGCACCGGTGATCCTGGCGGGCGTCAAGACGGCGGCGGTGATGAGCGTGGGCACGGCCACGATCGCCGCCTTCATCGGCGCCGGCGGCTTCGGCGAACGCATCACCACCGGGCTGGCGCTGAACGACAACGACATGCTGCTGGCCGGCGCCATTCCGGCGGCCCTGCTGGCGCTGCTGACCCAGGCCGGCTTCGAGACGGTCGAACGCCTGCTGGCACAGCGCAGAAGCCGCTGAAACCCGGCACCGAAGGGGGGGCCAGCCTACAGCGATTGCAGCCGCGAACGCATTGCGGAGATGTCGCGGTGCAGCAGACGCTCGGCCTGGAAGTCGTTGGCGCGTTGCGCCGCGATCGTGTGCAGGCAGCGCGTGCAGGCGTCGAGCCGGTAGCGCAACCAGACCCGCAGGCACGACCGGTAGAGCCATTTGGTGGCCCCATGATGCGCTTGTGCTGGGGCGTGGGGTTTGAAGTTGGGCTTGACGCCGAATTTACAGCTGAGTCTAGCGCTCGTTTTCATGGTGGTCCCTCGTTTGGAACACCCATTTTCATGCACGGTGCGTCGTTGTATTTGTGATCACTCAAGCGTGCGCAAGCAGCAGATGCTTGACTAATCTTAGCGTTATGTTACCGAGGTAAGCATTTGTAAGGAACGCCCTGAGCGGGTAGGCCGACGCTTATATTGGGGCCGTTGGATTCAAGTCTCCCCTCCCCATCCTGACGAATGGGTTACCCACGGCGCTGCGAGCAGCCCGTGGGTTTTTTCTTTGGAGAAGCGCTCAGTCCTGCGCCAGCGCCGTCAGCGGCGCACCGGTCACGCGGCAGATGCGCCAGTCCGGCAGCAGCTCGGCGCCCATGCTCTTGTAAAACTCGATGGCGGGCGTGTTCCAGTCCAGCACCGACCACTCGAAGCGGCCGCATTCGCGCTCGACCGCGATGCGCGCCAGGTGCTTCAGCAGGCGGCTGCCGTAGCCCTTGCCGCGGTGCGCCTGGCGCACGTACAGGTCTTCCAGGTACAGGCCGCGGCGGGTCAGGAAGGTCGAGAAATTGTGGAAGAACAGGGCAAAGCCGACCACCTCGCCATCGGCTTCGGCAACGATCGCCTCGGCGCCCGGACGCGCGCCGAACAGGCCGTCGTGCAGCAGGGCTTCGCTGCTGACCACCATGTGCTCGAGTTTCTCGAACACGGCCAGTTCCATGATCATCGCATGGATGTGGACGACGTCGGCCGGGGTGGCGGGGCGGATGGCGAAGCTGGCGGTGATGGTGGATGCGGTCATGGCGTTTCGATTGGATTGTTCAGTTGGACTTCGGTTTCACTGTGGAGCACGGGTTTGGCGGCGGGCGCGCGCAGGGCCCAGGCGACACTGCCCAGGCAGACCGCCATGCCCAGCCATTCGACCGGGCCGGGACGGTAGTGTTCGAGCTTGATCGACAGTAGTACCGAGATCACCGGCGTGATCACGCCGATGTACACCGCCTTGTTCGAGCCGATGCGGTTGATCAGCGTGAAGTAGCAGATGAAGGCGACCACCGAGCCGAACAGCGACAGGTACAGCAGGCCCAGCACGTAGCTCGGGGCGCGCGGGATGACGAATGCCTGGCCGGTCGCCAGGCACCAGATGGCCACCATGCAGGTGCCCCAGAACATCGACCAGCCGGTGGTCAGCATCAGGTTGTTCGATTGCTCGCGCACCTTACCGACCACGATGCTGCCGGCCGAGCTGGCGATCGAGGCGCCGATGCCCAGCACCAGGCCGAGAATGAAGTGCCCCTGGCCGCCCTGGCTGATGTCACGCAGCGCGCTGTCGATCGAATGCCAGAACAGCAGCGACACCCCGGCGATCGCGGCGACGCCGGCACCCCAGGTGCGGTGCGCGATCGGGGTGCCGAAGGCGAGGCGGGCGCAGATCGGCGTCCAGAACACCATCAGCGCAAACAGCACCGCCACCAGCGCCGACACCACGAACTGCTCGGCGTTGTAGGTACATACATACGACAGGCCGAACGTGAAGAAGCCCTGCAGCAGGGTCCAGCGCTGGACCCGCCACGGCAGGCGCAGTTTGTCGCCGCGCAGCAGGCACCAGGCGAACAGCGTGCCTGATGCCAGGGCAAACCGGTAGACGACCGAGACCGCGGGCGGGACCTCGCCCAGTTGCAGTGTGATGGCCCAGAAGGTGGAGCCCCAGATCAGGGACGCGATGGTGAAAAGGACGTAGGATGGCATCGCGAAAGTATACGTGCTTTCGCGATTTCCATGGGGCAGGAATAAGGCCGCGTCCCGCGCATGCGACAGGACGATGCCCGGACCTGCAAGCGCCGGATCAGTGCGTCACGCGCGTCGTGTAGCCGTTGCTCAGCAGGCGCACCCGTTCACCCGGTCGGAACATTTCGTCGGCCAGTTGCGTCACCGAACGCAGTTCGCCATTCTCGAGGCGCACGGTGATCTCGAAGCCGGGACGGTTGTTGGCCTTGTTCTCGAGACGGTTGCCGATGATCCCGCCGGCCACGGCACCGAGGATGCCGACCGCGGCCGAGCCGTTGCCGCTGCCGATCGTCGAGCCGCCCAGGCCACCGAGGGCGGCACCGGCGACGGTGCCGGTACCGCTGTCCGGATTGGCGATGGTGACGTTGCGTACCGATTCCACGGTGCCCAGGCGGACGGTCTGTTCGTTCTGGGTCTGGTAGGCGCTGTAGACGTTGCCCGATTCGGGCGGCGTGGCGCAGCCGCCGAGCATACCGGCAAAGGCGAGGGCGGCGGCGGAGAGGGTAAGCGCGCGGTTCATGATGTGCTCCGATCAATTCATTGTGTTCAGCAGATGATGCCAGATTACGCTTTTCACAAGAGCCGGCGCGCAATGCAGTGCTCGTTTATGCGAGCTGGATCAATCGGCCAGGCTGAGAGCGCCATGGAAGTTTTGTCAGGTGCGCTTCAGTAGGCCAGATTGAAGCGGCGGTAGAGGAAGCCCAGCACGAACAGCGGCCCGATCAGCAAAAAACGCACGTCGTCCAGGAACGACGGCTTCTTGCCCTCGATCTTGTGGCCGATGAACTGGCCGACCCAGGCGACCACGAACATGGCGATCGACAGCGGCAGCACCGTCAGCGGCGGCATCAGCGACAACAGGCTCATCATGAGCAGGAACAGCGCCAGCATGCCGATCGCAAACGGCATCGACAACCGGCCGTAGTAGGCGAGCGCGGCCAGCCCGGCCATCCAGGCCAGCAGCGGGTGGATGCTCCACAGGATCCCCAGCAGCGTGAACACGATCAGGGGCACGCACACGAAGTGGATCAGTTCGTTGGTCGGATTGCGGTGGCTGTCGGCGTACTGCGCGAGCAGCACGTCGATCGGGCGCGGCTGGGCCATGGGTGTCTCCTACTGAGTGCTCTCTTATTAGTGAGAAAGATTCTACACCCACCGATCAAGCCGTCGCCGCTTCCTCTTCCCCGCGCGGCTCCAGCTGCGGCAGCGCCCCGATCTGCATGTGCGGATGGCGCGCAAACAGCTCCGCCACCCACTCGACGAACACGCGCACCTTGGCCGACATGTGGCGGTTTTGCGGATACACGATGTGCACCGGCAGCGGCTTGCTGGCCCAGTCGCCCAGCACGCGCACCAGGCCGCCGGTGGCCACGTGCTTGTCCAGCAGGTAGTCGGCCATCTGGATGATGCCGAGCCCGGCAAGGCCGGCCCGCACGTAGGCATTCGAATCGTTGAGCGCGATCACCCCGGGCATCGGAATCTCGATAATCTCGTCGCCGCGCTGGAAATCCCAATCGTAGGTCTTGCCGGTCTTGGCCGAGAAATAGTTGACGCAGCGGTGGCGGTCGAGGTCGCGCGGATGGCGCGGCATGCCGTGGCGCGCGAGGTAGTCCGGCGACGCCGCCGTGACGAAGTTGACCACGCCGACGCGGCGCGCGATCAGGCTGTCGTCGAACAGGTCGCCGCCGCGGATCGCGCAGTCGACGCCTTCCTCGATCAGGTCGACCGGGCGGTCGGTGCTGCCCAGCTCCATCAGGATGTCGGGATAGCGCTCGAAGAAGGCGGGCAGGGCCGGGATCAGGATTTCGCTGGCCAGACCGGTCGCCATGTCCACGCGCAGCCGGCCGCTGGGCGACAGGCGGGTGCGCGACAGCGATTCCTCGGCGTCACGCACGTCGGACAGGATGCGGATGCAGCGTTCGTAATAGGCGGCGCCGTCGGTGGTGACCGTCACCATGCGCGTGGTCCGGTGCAGCAGCTTGGCCGACAGCGCCGTCTCCAGCGACTGCACCAGTGTCGATACCGTGGCCTTGGGCAGCTGCAGCATCTCGGCCGCGCGCGTGAAGCTGCCGGCATCGACCACCTGCACGAAGACTTCCATTGCCTGCAATTTGTTCATCGACCGACCTCATCTGTAGCGATTGTTCAGGAATCTGAATAATGGATTCGCGATTGCTCTATTTATCAGATTCTAGTTGAAGTCTATAGTCTCGTTATGGTCACAATAAAAAAGGAGCAGGTCATGAAA
>JAKOOD010000554.1 GCA_022701635.1 Burkholderiaceae bacterium
GTTGGCCTGCTGGTCCTTCGGCAGGTCGCCGATCTCGTCCAGGAACAGGGTGCCGCCATGGGCCGATTCGATCAGGCCGGCCTTGCCCTTGGTGGCGCCGGTAAAGGCGCCACGTTCGTAACCGAACAGTTCCGAGTGGATCAGGGTCGGCGAGATGGCACCGCAGTTGATCGGCACGAACGGGCCGTCGGCGCGGTCGGAATGGGTGTGGACGGCTTGCGCCGTGAGTTCCTTGCCGCTGCCGCTTTCGCCCCAGATCAGCACCGGCGCCGCCACCTTGGCGACGCGCTCGACCTGGGCCCGCAGGCGCACGATGGCGTCACAGTTGCCGATCAGCGGCGAGGGCGACGCGCCGTCCGCCGCGGCCGGTTCGGTACGGCGGCGCAGCATGGCCCAGCCATGCGCATGGCCGAGGGTGTGGGCGAGGCGTACCGGATCGACCGGCGCCGTGTGGTAGTCGCACAGGTGCTCCACCACCAAATCGCGGCAGGGTGCGCTTTCCAGGTCGCGCGGACGGAAAACGCCGATCCACTGCATGTGACCGTGGCGGCGCAGGAAGGTATCGAGTTCGACCGGCCGTTGCGTCTCGCGGTCATGCACCAGCAGCCCGACCAGGTGGCGCTGGCTGCGCAGTTCGCGGTCGGCATCGGCCAGGGTTGGCACACTGCGAATCTCCCACTCGCTCATGGCTGCGTCGAGCAGGTCGTCGGCGTCGGATTCATTGGGAGTAATGCACAGCAGGCGTTTTCGGATCATCCATCCTCCAGAAGCGTCAAACGGCGCCGTCGCTGCAAGGGCAACGATAACGCCAGATCGATTGTTTATTTTATAAGTGTAACTAAATGTCAGAAATGCCATTTTCATACGTTGAAGTGGCAATTTCTACACATCAGTTACGTTTTCACCAACATTATGCCGATCGATCGCGGAAAGTGGCGGACGATTCGTATTCCTGCCGCAAGTGAAGATGTGCAAAGATACGGAACTCCATGTCGACAAGCGGGAATGGCCACTTTTGGTATCAAAAAAAGTTCTTTGAGGGAATGTGTAACGTCGGATTGACAGGTTGTCGCTACAGGTGCAACGTGAAAGTTACAGGTTTGTCACTTCTGGTATATCGACATCTGGCCAGGGAGGGCCCTATGGACGAGGCGCAACGGGAACGCATCAGGCAGGTGCTGGACAACGGCACCGATCTCACGCTGGCGACGATCCGGCCGGACGGCTATCCGCAGGCCACCACGGTCAGCTTCGCCTGCCGCGACATGACGCTGTACGTGGGCATCGGGCGCCACAGCCAGAAGGCGGACAACATCCGCCACGACGACAGGGTATCGCTGACGATCAATTTGCCGTACCGCGACTGGCGCGACATCCGCGGCCTGTCGATGAGCGCGCATGCCGAGTTACTCGACGATCCGCAGGAAGCCGAGACGGCGCGCGCCTGCCTCGAAGCGCGCTTTCCGGACGTATCGGACTGGGTGGGGCCGGACATGGCGGCGGAAGTGGCGTTCCTGCGCATCCGGCCGATGCTGGTGTCGGTGATCGACTATTCGAAGGGTTTCGGCCACACCGAACTGGTTGACGCGGGTAGCGACTGACGGAACGTCCGCTCAGTCGCTACCGGGGGCGGTCTCAGGCGCGCGGGCGCTGGCGGTGGAACACCAGCGGGCTGTATGGAATCGCCGACGGCGGCGGCGATTGCAGGATGTGCGGCTTCATCGCGCCGATGATGTGCATCTCGCACGGCTTGCAGTCGAACTTCAGCGTGTACTTTTCCTCGCCGCTGACCAGGGTCATCGGCTCGGCCCGCACCTGGCCCTGCACACCCTGCACGCCCTTGGCCTGTTTCGGGCACAGGTTGAACGAGAAGCGCAGGCAGTGCTTGGTGATCATCAGCGGCACTTCGCCGGCTTCCTCGTGCGCCTCGTAGGCGGCGTCGATCAGCTGCACGCCGTACTTGTGATAGAAGGCGCGCGCCTTGTCGTTGTAGACGTTGGCCAGGTAGCTGAGCTGGGTTTCCGGGTAGGTCGGGGCCGGGCTGGCGACCGCGGCGCGTTCGGGACGCTCCCAGCTGGCCAGGCGCGCCGCCTCGTGGGCGGCGACGGCATCGCGGCGCAGCGCATTGATGGCACTGGCGGCGACGAACCACGGCTGCGACAGCTGCAGCGTGACCGACCCGGCTTCGAACATCGTATTGCCCAGCTTGCCCAGGCTGGTGCGCAGCGCGCTGTCGGCCTGCGCCGCTTCACGCGCCGGCTGCAGGGCGATCAGGGCGTCGGCATGGCTCTCGATGCCGTCCTCGTCGCGGAGCAGCAGGCGCAGGCCGCCTTCGATCTCGGACAGGGTCAGGTCGACGCCGACGCGGCGCTCGGACGATTTCTTGGTCAGCTGGGCTTCCCAGGTATGGTCGCGGTTGCGGTGGATCACGCTGCCGACCTTGAGGCCGGGCAGGTTGGCCAGGGGCTCGTTGGGGAACACGCGCCAGCGCTGGCCGTCCTCGTCCTCACCCAGCTTTTGCACGACGTTGGCGTGGATGCCGACCGTCTCGCGCTTGTGCATGTAGTTCAGGCCGTCGCCGTTGGCCATCGCACTGTGGGCGACGATGTCGACGTTGTCGCCGCCGATGCGCACCACGGTGCCCAATTCCACACCCACGTACTTGGGCGAATCGAAGGCGCCGATGGTCTGCTGGCGGCCCTGGGCAAAGTAATCGGTGTGGCCGCGGTGGAAGTTCTTGTCCACGTCCGGGGCGAACAGCACGCGCGTACGGCCGCTGGAAGCGCGCGCCAGTTCCGGACGGCGCTCCAGGATCTCGTCCAGCAGCAGGCGGTAGTGGGCGGTGATGTTCTTCACGTAGCCCATGTCCTTGTAGCGGCCCTCGATCTTGAACGAGCGCACGCCGGCATCGACCAGCGCTTCGAGGTTGCGGCTCTGGTCGTTGTCCTTCATCGACAGCAGGTGCTTTTCGTACGCCACCACGCGGCCTTGGCCGTCGGACAGGGTATACGGCAGGCGGCAGGCCTGCGAGCAGTCGCCGCGGTTGGCGCTGCGGCCGTTGTCCGCGTGCGAGATGTAGCACTGGCCCGAGAACGCCACGCACAGGGCGCCGTGGATGAAGTATTCGAGCGGGGTGTCGACCTCCGCCCGGATCTTGCGGATCTGCTCGATCGTCAGTTCGCGCGCCAGCACCAGCTGGCTGAAGCCGACCTGCGACAGGAATTTCGCCTTTTCCAGCGTGCGGATGTCGCACTGGGTGCTGGCATGCATCTGGATCGGCGGCAGGTCGAGCTCGAGCAGGCCCATGTCCTGGATGATCAGTGCGTCGACGCCGGCCTCGTACAGCTGCCAGATCTGCTTGCGCGCGGTTTCCAGCTCGGCGTCGTGCATGATCGTGTTCATGGTCACGAAGATGCGCGAACGGTAACGGTGCGCGAATTCGACCAGCGCCGCGATGTCTTCCAGCGGGTTGCTGGCATTGTGGCGCGCGCCGAACGCGGGGCCGCCGATGTAGACCGCGTCCGCCCCGTGCAGGATCGCCTCCCGGCCGATCTCGGCGGTTTTGGCGGGGGACAGCAGTTCGAGCTGGTGGGCAAGCAGTGACATGGCGGGTTCCTGGAAGGTGCGGCGGACGCGGAAGGCGGAAATTATAGCCAGATCAAGGGTTTATGTCACCGGGCAGCGCTCCCTCCTATAATGATCCCTTTAAGAAAGGTGCCTATGCCGCGCAAGCTCATCGGGTGGATCGCCCTCCTGTTCGTCATCCTCTTGCCGGTATCGGCCTGGGTCAGTCCGTACTGGGACCTGTACCGCCTGCGCAACGCGGTGGCCGAGCGCGACGCTGCCGCGGTGTCCGCCCACGTCGACTTCCCGGCCCTGCGCGACAGCCTGAAAGGCCAGGTCATGACCGGCGTGCAGCGCGCGATCGCCCCGGACGACGATCATCCGCTGGCGCGGCTGGGCGCGGCGGTGGCCGCGCTGGCGGTCAACCCGGTGATCGATGCGATGGTGTCGCCGGCCGGCGTGATGGCGATGCTGGAGACCGGTAAGGTCAACCTCGCCAGGCCGGCGCCACCGGCCGAGGAGGGCCGCGACGGCGCCGCTGCGGCCGGCCGCAGCCGGCAGGAGTGGTCGCTGCACTACCGCGCATGGAGCGAAGTGGTGGTGGGTACCGAAGCGCCCGGCGCGGGCCGCTTCGTGTTCCGGCGCGCCGGGTTGTGGCACTGGGACTTGGTAGGGATCGAACTGCC
>JAKOOD010000574.1 GCA_022701635.1 Burkholderiaceae bacterium
AGCCGGGAACGTAAATGAGGGAAAAGAGTGAACAAAACTGAATTGATCGAAGAAATCGCGAAGTCCGCGGACCTGACCAAAGCTTCTGCGGCGCGTGCCCTCGATGCGATGATCGAAGCGGTGACCAACACCCTGAAGAACAACGACAGCGTGACCCTGGTCGGCTTCGGCACCTTCACGGTCGGCGAACGCGCTGCCCGCACCGGCCGCGACCCGCGTACCAAGGAAGCCATCAAGATCAAGGCAGCCAAGGTTCCGAAATTTAAGGCTGGTAAAGCCCTGAAAGATGCAGTAAACTAATGCCTCTTCTGCGCTGACACGCAGAGGTAGGCAGTACCCAGTATTTCGTGGAGCGGTAGTTCAGTTGGTTAGAATACCGGCCTGTCACGCCGGGGGTCGCGGGTTCGAGTCCCGTCCGCTCCGCCACGAATTCCAGTGGCGATGTCTGGCCGGATGAGGCGGTTTGCGAAATACACGATTTTGGAGCGGTAGTTCAGTTGGTTAGAATACCGGCCTGTCACGCCGGGGGTCGCGGGTTCGAGTCCCGTCCGCTCCGCCAGAATGTGAGAGAAGTGTCCCCTCCGGGAGACGCGGCTGAAAAAAAGGCGAACCCGAGGTTCGCCTTTTTTTTTGGTTTTTTTGTGAATGCATCTTCAACCTTGATTGGCTGACCATGTTTGAATTTATCCGTACTCACCAGCGTGTCATGCAGATCCTGCTGCTGCTGCTGATCCTGCCGTCCTTCGTCCTGGTCGGCGTCAGCAGTTACCAGGATCGCGGCGGCAGCAGCGATGGTGTGGCGACCGTGGACGGGAAAAAGATCACCCAGCAGGAGTGGGAAAACGCGCAGCGCCGCCAGATCGACCAGGCGCGCCAGATGATGGGCGCCCAGTTCGACCAGAAACTGTTCGACACGCCGGAAGCGAAACAGGCGATCCTCGATAACCTGGTGGCCGAACGCGCCATCAACGCCGAAGTCGCGCGCGGCAACCTCACCGTCAGCGACGCCGTGCTGGTCAAGGCCATCGCCGACATCCAGCAGTTCCGCAAGCCGGACGGCAGCTTCGACAAGGAAGGCTACTACGCCGCGATCGCCGCCCAGGGCATGAACGAGCAGCAGTTCAACGCCCGCATGCGCCATGACATGGCCGTGCAGCAGCTGGTCGGCTCGATCCAGCAGACCGCCTTTGCGCCGCGCACCGTGTCGAATCGCCTGTCGGACATCAACGACCAGCAACGCGAAGTCCAGGAGCAGCTGTTCCCGGCCGCGAATTTCGTCAGCCAGGTCAAAGTCACCGACGACATGCTGAAAGCCTTCTACGACAAGAACGCCGCCCTGTTCCAGGTGCCGGAGACCGTCAAGGCCGAATACGTCGTGTTCAACGCCGACGCCGTCGACAAATCGGTGACCGTCTCGGACGCCGAGATCGCCGATGCCTACAACAAGAACAAGGCCCGCTTCACGACCGCTGAAAAGCGCAGCGCCAGCCATATCCTCATCAACGCACCGGCGGGCGCCAAGCCGGCCGACGATGCCGCCGCCAAGGCCAAGGCGCAAGCCATCCTGGACGAAGTGCGCAAGAACCCGGCCGACTTCGCGAAGATCGCCAAGGCCCAGTCGCAAGACCCGGGCTCGGCCGAGCTGGGCGGCGACCTCGGCAACATCGAGCGCGGCGTGTTCCCGGCCAAGCAGGTCGAAGACACGATCTACAGCCTGAAGGACGGTGAAATCAGCGGCCTGGTGCGCTCGGATTTCGGCTACCACATCATCAAGCTGACCAAGCTGACCCCGGCCACGCAGAAGAGCCTGGAAGATGCCAAGCCGGAAATCGCGGCCGAGCTGAAAAAGACCAAGATGTCGTCGAAGTATTCGGAACTGGCCGAGACCTTCTCGAACACCGTGTATGAGCAGGCCGACAGCCTGAAGCCGGTGGCCGACAAGCTGGGCCTGACCATCCAGACCGTCGACGGGTTGACCCGCACGCCGAATCCGGCACTGGGCAACTCGCCGGTCAATAACGACAAGTTCCTGAAGGCGATCTTCTCGAGCGATGCACTGACCAACAAGCGCAACACCGAAGCGGTCGAAGTGGCACCGAGCACCCTGGTGGCGGGCCGCGTGGTGGCCTCCAAGCCGGCGTCCAAGCGTCCGTTCGCGGAAGTCGAAGGCATCATCCGCCAGCGCGTGACCCAGGAAGAAGCCATCCGCCTGGCACGCCAGGCCGGCGAAGCCAAGCTGGCCGCCGCCAAGGCCTCGGGCGACGCCAGCGGTTTCGGCGACATCAAGGTCGTGTCGCGCACCAAGGAGCCGACCATCAACCAGACCGCCGCGCTGGCCGTCCTCAAGGCCGACACCAGCAAGCTGCCTGCCTACGTCGGCGTCGAGCTGCCGGGCCAGGGCTATGGCGTGTACCGCATCGCCAAGGTGTCGCAGCCGGCCCAGCCGGACACCGCGCGCCGCCAGCAGGAAGCCGAGCAGATCGCGAATGCGGTCGGCGGCAGCGAGACCTACGGTTTCGTGGAGGCGCTGAAGCACAAGGCCAAGGCCAAGATCAACGTCAAATCGGCCGACCTGGGTGTGAAGCAGGAGCAGTAACCATCACGTAGTCGGCATCCCATCTACGGCAGAAAGCCCGGCCCGCGCAAGCGGCCCGGGCTTTTTTCATGGCGGATGCGGCCGGCTTGTTCGAGGGTGCCGCGCTCCGGCAGCGCCAAGTGGCGCCGCAACGACGCGTCGACCGCAACCCTGCCGCCCGCCGCAATCGCCGCATCCCGGAACACGCCATGCACGGCATCGAGGCCGAACGGCCATGTGCCGGACGCCGGCGCGCCGGACCGTCAGGCCGGATGCAGGTGGCGCGCCGCGGCGACGAAGTCGTCCGGGCCGATGTCGGCCAGTTCCAGCGTCTCGGCCTGCGCATACTGGGTGAAATTGCGGTCGATCGAACGCAGGTAGGCCGGGTCGTAGTGCTCGACCAGCAGCTGGTCGACCAGTTCCGGCATGCGGCCGCCGTTGGCGAGCCCGTGCCAGGCGTCGATCTTGGCGTGGCCGTGCAGCTGGACCAGGTGGTCGAGCTGGGTGTTCAGCGCGGCCGGATCGGCGGCGAAGTGCTCGTAGTCTTCCATCAGCAGGCGTACCCGGTTCGGGCGCGACAGCTGCAGCGCGATGCAGGGCGAGGCGCGCATGCGCGCCATCACGGCGTCGGGCACGCGCAGGTTGCCGACCTTCTTGCTTTCCGATTCCACGAACACCGGA
>JAKOOD010000598.1 GCA_022701635.1 Burkholderiaceae bacterium
TAAGGTGGGCCGGCATGATGCTCCTTGTGAAAGTTACAAACAAGTATTCCGCCTGCCGGCCGTTTTGTCCAGCCGGATCAGCCGCGCGGCGTTTTGCGGCGGCGCGCCACGCACATCAGGCCGCCCAGCGTCAGGAACATTGCCACCGTACCCGGTTCCGGCACTTCGGCGGCCAGCTGTTCGGCTGCAAAGCGCTGCAGTGCGGCGGCATGCGCGGCGCTGATGCCGAGGTCGCGTGCGACGGTGTCGCCGGCGCCCAGCGAGGTTGGGGCGAGGCCGGTGATACTGCCGAACATGGTCAGCGCTTCCAGATAGTAGCCGTACGGACTCGCATGGTAGTTCTCGGGCGCCCACAGGTCGATCTGGCCATCGCCGATGCCGTCGTACGGGTTGGCGTCGGCCAGGCCGCCGGCAATGGCGCGGTTCCAGGCCTGGCCGACTGGGATCACGCCGTCGATCAGGTCGGATGCGGCGTCGGCGGCATCGTAGCCCTTGCGGATGTCGAGCGCCATCTGGAAGATCGACTGGCCCAGCCACGGGCTGTTGGTCCGGTAGGTGAGGTCGGCGCGCGACCAGGTCGCGTCCAGCAGGATGTTCACGTCCGGGTTGAGGTCGTGGAAGGCTTGGGCCAGCAGGCCGGAATACTGGATCAGCTTGGCCGGATCGCCGGGCTTGGCGGCATCCAGCGTGCTGTAGCTCTGCATGACCACTTTGTCGTAGGGGGCCAGGATGGTGTCCAGCTTGGTGTTGTAGTGGGTGTCGAGGCCGACGCCGGGAATGGTTTCCAGGCTGACCTTGTAATCCAGGCCGGCCTGGACCGTCATGGCCTTGAACAGGGCCGGCACGCCGCCGATGCCCGAGCCGTTCAGGTCGGTGACCGTATTCGGCTGGTAATACTGGACGATGGGCGCGGCGCCGGCCGGCTCGCCGTAAGTAAAGCTGTTGCCGATGAACAGGATGGTCGTAGTGGCCGAGGCCGGTAAGGCAACGGCGCCGAAAGCCAGGCCGGCGAACAAGGCGGTGCCGAGGCGGCGCAGGGTAAGAGGGGTGTGCATATTGTCTCCTGATAATTTAGATTGCCCCGCTCTCAAGATGAGGCGAAGTCATCTTTAATGTGCAAATTCCATGCCCCGCGACCGTTTCTCCTGAATGCAGAGGGTTGGTTCACGACGCCGCCGAGTGAGCCGGCAGGCATTTGTAAAAATTACCGACACCTCAAAGACAAGATGTATCGTATCGATGTAAATACGAAAAGTTACATTCTGGTGGGATGTTCGTGTGCTAACGTTGCCGCTGCCGCGCGGCCGCTACACTACAGCTTGCATGACGACCTGGAGTGAATGTGCGCTACCTGGATTTCAGTTCCTGGCAGGCGGTCCTGACGACCTTCCTCAGCCTTGCCGTGTTCACCCTGCTCGGCGTCGGCATCCGCGTGCTAATGATGCAGACCGTGCAGCAGCGCCGCGAGCGCATGAACCGCCAGATCAACGAGCGCCTGCGCACGCTGATCTCGGCCTACCGCACGCTGGGCGGCTCGTTCACCGGCCAGCTGACGGTGGACCCGACCCACTTGCGCGAGCTGCGCATGGCGCCGCCGGCGGAGGTCGACGAAGGCCGGCCCGACGCGTCCCGGCTTGAGGCGTCCCCCACCAATTCCGATCGCGCACGGCGCATCCGCGACGCGGTCGAAGCGGCCCTGGCCGACATCCTGCTGCTCGGCACCGAAGAGCACTGCCGCCTGGCGGCGCAAGCCGCGCGCGACATGGCGGCCGGGCGCCCGATCCACACCGCCGACCTGGTGATCTCGCTGCGCAGCTTCGTCCGCGAAGCGCTCGACCTGGGGCCGCTGCCGGAGGATGCGCGCGTGCCGCTGCAGGGGCCGACGCGGACCCAGGGCAGTGGCGGCGGACGCGCCAAGGGCGATGGCGAAAAGGGCGGCGGCGGTAAAGGCGGGGGTGGCGGCGGCGGAGGTGGGGGCGGCATGGAGGGCGGCGGTGGCGGTGCCGGGATCGACCTGGGGCACCACGGCGCCGATTCCCACACCGGCTAGCAGCGCTTATTTTGGCGGCGTATTCTGCTCGGCGATCAGTTTGGCGACCGGCGAATCGGCCTTCACCGGCTCGATCAGGAGCACCTGCCGGCTGCTGATCAGCATGCGGTCCGGCTGGTGCGGTTCGGCGCCGCGCTTGACCAGCACGTTGGCGACCGCGCGTGTCTCCGGGTTCTGCCGGGTCTGGACGTAGAACACGTCGCGCAGCGACAGGTAGTCGCCGGCGGCCTCCAGCCGGCCGAAGTACAGCTGGCCGTTGATCAGCGCCACCGACTGGTAGGCGCTGCCGGTATCGGGGACCTTGCCGCGCTGTGCCGTCTGCCAGCCGATCCAGCACAGGGCCGCCGCGATGACGGCGAGGGCCAGCGCGATCGTGCGCACGGCGAATGTCTGCATGTCTGCTCCGCTTCGGTAGGAAAAATGCGGCGCAGTGTAGCAGGGAGGCATCCCGGTCGACCAGCTCGTGTTGCGTAACTGGACAACATCGTTTGCGGGTCATTTCGTTGTCATAAATATAGTCTATGGTTGTCGCTACACGCCATGGATGATCTTATGTCACGCTCGATGCCGCTACGCCAACCCCTGTTGTGCAAACCCCTCGCCCTGGCATTGGCACTCGCCCTCGGCAGTACCGGTGCCTCCGCCACCCCGTTCCTGATCACGACGCCGAGCACCGCGGCGCAAGTCCTCGGCACCGCCGGCGGCGAAACCGGGACCGTCGCGCAGGGCGCTTCGCTGACCGTGGGCGGCTCGGCGGTGGCGGTCGGCATCACCGGCAACAACGCCGTGTTGAACAACCTGGGCAGCATCGTCCAGACCGGCAGCGGCCGCGCGATCCGCGACAACCGCGGCGTGAGCGGCCTGGTCGTCAATAACGGCAGCAGCAGCAATCGCGATGCGCTGATCCGCACCGCGGACGCCGACGTCATCCAGATGAACGTGCCGGCCGCCAGCGTCACCCTGAACAACTACGGCACCCTGCTGTCGCTGAACGCCTCCAACGGCGGCGCGCAAGCCGTGGATTTCGCCTCGGTGACGGGCGCGAACGTCGTCAACAATTACGCCGGCGGCGTGCTGCAGGCGAACGAGGCCGATGCCGTCCGCCCCGGCGCCAACGGCGTGGTCAACAATGCAGGCACGATCCGCTCCAGCGCCGCTACCGGCGGCGGCAGCGACGGCGTCGATGGCCAGAACAACAGCGGCATCGTGGTCGCGAACAGCGGCTTGATCCAGGGCGGACGGCACGGCATCACCGGCGGCCAGCTCGACAGTGCCAGCGCCTTCACCATGACGGTGACCAACACTGCCGGCGCGACCATCGCCGGCAGCAACGGTTCCGGCCTCAACATCGACGGCTTCAATGGCCGCCAGGTACTGACCGTGGTGAATGGCGGCACCATCGTCGGTAACGGCGTCAGCGGCGATGGCGACGGCATCGACGTCGACGGCATCGCCAACATCACCAACAGCGGCGTGATCCGTTCGACCAATGCGGTCGAACCGCCGTCCGCCGGCCTGGCCTACAGCGAAGGCATCAGCGCCGGCGGCGGCCGTATCGTCAACAGCGGCACCATCGAAGGCCTGGTCGCGGCCGGCAACGCCAATGCGGTGGGACGCGGCATCACGCTGGCCGGCAACGACATCGCCGGCGGCGCCCAGGCCGGCACCCGCGAAGGTTTGTACGGCAACGCCGCCATCGTCAACCAGGCCGGCGGCACCATCCGCGGGCAAAGCGACTCGGCGATCGTGGCGGTGGGCGCCGCCAGCGGTTTCACGGTCACCATCGACAACAATGCCGGCGCCCTGATCCTGGGCGGCGGCAGCGCCCATGCCGCCATCAAGGCCGGCGCCGACAACACCGTCGTCACGAATGCCGGCACGGTCGACGGCAGCAGCAGCGGCAAGGCGATCCAGATGGGGAGCGGCACCAACCGCATCGTGATCCAGGGCGGCGCGGCGCGGGTGCTGGGCGCCATCGACGGCGGCAGCGGCAGCACCGGCGTCGTCATCGACGCCGGTGCCGGCCATGCCTTCGCCTACGCGGGTGCGATCTCGAACGTGGACAGCGTCGAGATCCGCAGCGGCGACGTGACCCTGTCCGGCAAGAGCAGCTACGGCGGCGCCACGATCCTGCGCGGCGGCGCGCTGACCCTCGACGGCGCCGACCGCATCGCCGCCGACAGTGCGCTGGTGCTGGCCGGCGGCCTGCTGAAACTGGGCGGCGCCGGCGGCCAGGGCTTCGCCAGCCTGTCGCTGACGGACGATTCGGGCATCGACTTCGGCTTCGGGGGCCTGACCTTCGGCGGCCTGGGCGAGATTGTCGCCGGCAAGACCCTGGCCTTGAGCGGCATCCTGGGCACGCCGGACTACCTGCTGCGCTTCGCCGGCGACCTGGCCGGCGACAGCGCCTTCCAGGCCTTGGTGCGTGCCGCCAGCACCGATCGCTTGCCGCTGCGCGTCAGCTTCGACGGCACTTATACCAGGGTCAACGTCGATGCCGGCGCGGTGCCGGAGCCGGCCAGCGTCGCGCTGGTGCTCGGCGGCCTGGGCCTGCTGGGTGCGATGGGGCGGCGCCGCAAACAGCCGGCCTGACCGGCATTGCACAGCGCGGCCGCCGGGGAGTCTGCATGAGGGACAGTGGCATACGGGGCAGCATGGGCGCGAAAAAAATCCTCCTGTTGAGCGTGCCGGCCGGCGCCGGCCATACCCGGGTCGCCGAGGCGATCCGCGCCTACGCGGCCGGGCAGGACGAGCTCGAGGTCACCCACCTGGACGCCACCGCCTTCGCCACGGCGCGCCTGCGCACCGCCTACACCAGCCTGTACCTGTACCTGGTGCGGCGCGCGCCGGGCCTGTGGGCGCGCCTGTACCGGCTGACCAACCAGGCCCGCCCCGACGGTGCGCTGCACCGCCTGCGGCGCCGCGTCGAACGCCACGAGAGCCGCGCCCTGGTGGCGAAGATCGCCTCGATCCAGCCGGACATCGTCGTGTGCACGCACTTCCTGCCGGCCGAGCTGCTGTCGCACGAGATCGCGGCGGGACGGCTCGCCTGCGCGCTGTGGGTGCAGGTGACCGATTTCGACCTGCACCGCATGTGGCTGCACCCGCACGTCACCGGCTACTTCGCGCCCAACGAGGAAGTGGCTTTCCACATGCGCGCGCAGGGGATTCCGGCGCAGGCGGTGCACGTCAGCGGCATCCCGACGATGCCGGCGTTTGCCTGCCTGCCCGATCGCGTGGCGTGCGCCCGTGCGCTCGGCCTCGACCCGGCGCGCATGACCTTCCTGCTGATGGGCGGCGGCGCCGGCCTCGGCGGTTTGAGCGGGGTCGCGCAGGCGCTGCTGGCGTTGCCCGGCGACTTCCAGCTGATCGTGTTGGCGGGAAAAAATACCGAAGAGCTGGCGGCGCTGCGGCGCCTGGCGGCGGCGCATCCTGGCCGGCTGTCGCCACAGGGCTACAGCGACCGGGTCGAGCGGCTGATGGCCTGCGCCGACCTGGTCATCACCAAGCCGGGCGGCGCCACCAGCGCCGAATGCCTGGCGCTGGGCTTGCCCATGATCGTGCATGCGCCGATCCCGGGCCAGGAGGAGTGCAATGCCAACTTCCTGCTCGAACAGGGTGTGGCGCTGCAGGCGCATGCGCTCGACACCCTGGCCTACCGGATCCGCCACCTGATCGACCATCCCGAACAACTGGAGGCGATGCGCACCCGGGCCCGTTTCCTGGGCCGCCCGCATGCGGGCTTGCGCGTGCTCGAGACCGTCCTCCGGCAACATGAAAGCGAAGATGCACGTATTTGAATTGTCTGTCATTGGCCAGCTGGTCTCGACGCTGGCCGCGGTGCTGGCGCTGGCCTACCTGTTTGCGCGGGTCGAAGTCGAAATCGAGGGCGACGCCGGCTGGGCCGCGAACCTGCCGACCTGGCGCATCGAAAGCCACCCCTTGCTGGACATCTTCTGGGGCGGCCGCGCCATGACCGGCTATCACCTGTGGATGTTTTCCTTCGTCGGCCTGTGCTTCCACTTCCCGCTGTTCTTCATGGGGCAGTGGTCGCTGCCGCTGGAAGCCCGTGCGCTGGCTTCCATCATGCTGTTCTGGATCGCCGAGGACTTCCTCTGGTTTATCGTGAATCCGGCCTTCGGCTGGCGCCGCTTCAAGCCGCAGTACGTGACCTGGCACAAGCGTTGGGCGGGCGGCGCGCCGATCGACTACTGGATCTTCGGCGCGCTTGCCGTCGTGCTGCTGGTTTACGCGTTCTGAGTTGCGCCTTCCGGGCCGGCTTGCCGATCGAGTCCCAGGTCGAGCGCGTGGCGCACGCGGCGGCACAATTCGCCGGAGGTGCGCGAGATCACCTCGTTCGGGATGTCGAACTTGGTGGTCAGCCGGTCATGGTCCTCGAAGCCGTACGAGACCATGAACGGGTGCATGCCGGTGCCGATCGCCGCCCTGAAATCCTTGTGCTCGTCGCCGCAGATATAGGCGCGCGCCGGATTGATGTCGAACTGCTCGCGGATCGCGCGGAAATGGCTGGTCTTCTTTTCGCTGAGCGGGATGTGCACGAAAAAGTCGAGTGCATCGATATCGATGTCGTGGCGCGCGAACAGCTGGCGCAGCGTCACCAGCGGCTCGTTCGTGATGTTGCGGGTGACCATGCCGACCATGACGTCGGGTCTCGCGATGAGTTCCCGGACCAGCTCGGGAATGCCGGCATACAGGCGCGCTTCCTCGCGATACACCTCGGTCAGGCTGTCGACCAGCTTGGCACGGCTGTTCTTGCGCAGGTTCTTCTTGATGATCGACGGGAATTCCTTCAGGCCACCGAGATACTTCAGCAGGTGGCGGCGTTTCTGGAAACTGGTCTCGTCGCCGATGTCCAGGCCGTGCCGCGCGAAGGCTTGCCGGATTGCCGCAAAGGCATCGATGGTGGTGCCGTCGGCGTCGAGGATCAACAGCCGCTTGTTGGTCTTGTAGCCGCTAATGTACTCGTGCATGTACTCGCTGTTGGACATGGATGCGCTCTTGGCCGAGGTGGTGCTTGCGAGCTTGCCTGCGCCATATGACCGGGCTGTGACAGGGCGGCTATAATGCCTGCCCCGGGCCGCTTCCTGTCTTTTTCCAACGCTTTCGATGACGATCGATTGGTTCTCGCCGGCGCAATGCGTCGGTTATATTGCGTTCGTGCTCGGCGTGACGGCCTTCATGCAAAGGGACGACCGCCGCTTCAAGCAATGCATGGCGGCGGAATGCTTCGCCTACATCGTCCACTTCGCGCTGCTCGGCAACCCGACCGCGGTTGCCAGCTCGACCATGTCGCTGCTGCGCTCGGTGCTGGCGCTGCGCACGCGCGCACTGTGGGTGGCGCTGGTCATCGTCGCCGCCAACATCGCCCTCGGCTTCGCCCTGGCCACCAGCGCCGCCGCCTGGCTGCCGCTGGCGGCCTCCTGTATCGGCACGCTGGCCCTGTTCCTGCTGCGCGGCGTGCCGATGCGCCTGGTCATGCTGTGCGGGACCTTCCTGTGGATCGGCAACAACCTGGTGTCGGGTTCGGTCGGCGGCACCGCGCTGGAGACCGTGATCGCGATCGTCAACATGCGCACCATCTGGCTGATGGCGCGCGAGGAGAAACGGTTGCGGACGGCGCAGGCGACCTGAGCATCACGGCCGGCACTTGCCGACGGTGGCTGCCGGCGCTCAGTCGGTCACGGCCCATCGACATGCCATCCGCAGGCGGCATGTTGATGGGGATCGTGCTTGATATTTAGCTCAATGCGACTTGGCCTGCTGCTCGCGCAGCTGCTCACGCAATTGCTGCGGGTTGGAATGCGTGTAATCCTTGTTGACTTCCAGCTTGATCAGCGATTTCAGCTGCGGATCGAAGTTGGCGCGCAAGGTGCCCAAAAATTCGGGCGAGGCCACCACCACCAGCTGCTTGTAGCGGCCGTCGCGGTGCGCCTCCAGCAGATACTGCGAAATATCCTTGGCGAATTTCTCGGCTGCATGCTGGGCCGGGGTCTGGGCCGGCTGGTATTGCTTGTTGGGTGCGCCTGCCTGGCCGTTGTGCGCAGCGCCGGTGCCCTGTGGGTTGCCGATATTGTGGCTGCTGCCACTGGCCGAGGTCGGGCCGAGCCTGTCGGTTTCGGTATCCGCCGTGCGCAGGTGCGCGACGGAATTGACCATGTCGTCGAGTTCTTGCAATGGTTCAGCGGAATCGGCTTCGGAAAAGAACCTTGCCCGGCCAGCATTGGCCGCAATAATCCAGGTTGTTTGCATATTACCCCCTGTCAAAAACGTGAACGTGGTTGGCCACGCTGCAAACGAGCGCAGCCGCTATGGACCGGCAATCGCCTGTGGCAACATCATCGCCGTGGCGAAATGGTTACAACTCAGTATAGCCCGGGTTCACGATTGGCCGGCGCACTGGCGTACACCGGCGTGCCCGGCGGTGCGCCGGCAGAGTGACGGGTGAGAGGTAGCTCAGCGATAGCTCAGTGATAGCTCAGTGATAGAAACAAGGTGCCAGCACCGAGACTTCGATGATGCTGTTGACCGGCAAGCCATTGCGCTCGGCAACCTGGCGGATGGCCTCGGGCGTGGGCGCATCGTAGATGCAGAAGGTGCGGGTCTTGTCGCCGCCGACGCAGGAATGGACCTAGGTGACGCCCTGTTCGCTGTTGGCCTGGACAATCTTGCTCAAGGCTTCGGCGCCGGTCGCGTCGACCGGGATGTTGAGGCCATCCGGAAAAGTGCGTTCAACCCTATAGCGTGGCATGGTTTGTCTCCTCGCAGTGGGAAGCAGGTCGCCCAGGACGCAGCGTGCCGCGTCGTTGCGGCCGGGCACGCTTCGGGCGGGACCGGAACGACAAGTTAGACCATGACGATGCGGGTTCAATGCTGAGCTGCGGCAAACGCCGGTTACGCCTTGCGCACGAATTCCGTTTTGAGGCTCATCGCGCCGAAGCCGTCGATCTTGCAGTCGATATCGTGGTCGGCGTCGACCAGGCGGATGTTCTTGACCTTGGTGCCCTGCTTGATGACGCCGCCGGAACCCTTGGGTTTCAGGTCCTTGATGACGGTCACCGTATCGCCGTCCTGCAGCAGGTTGCCGGACGCATCGCGCCAGACCCGGCCGGCGTCGGGCGCGGCGGCCTGCACCGGCCACTCGTGCGCGCATTCGGGACAGGCGTATTGGCCGCCGCCGTCTTCATAGGTGTAAACGGACTGGCATGCGGGGCAGGGCGGCAGGGTGGACATGGGGAGAACCTTGAAAACAAAAACGCCACCCGGAGGTGGCGTCTTGCAAGCAGCGCAGGTGCTGCGGAATTCTTGGTGGCCCGGGGCGGAATCGAACCACCGACACAAGGATTTTCAATCCTCTGCTCTACCAACTGAGCTACCAGGCCAAGAGAGGCATGATTATAGCCAGCGCTTCCCGCACCCGCAAGTCCTGTCAGGCAATTTTTTCAGCAAAGCGTCCGGTCGAGCCGTCCAGCCCGGCGAAAAGTGCGCGCAACGAAGGGGCTATAATGGTGTCATGACCACACAAATCACTTCCACCGCACAAGTGCGCAATAGCCGTAGCGACCGCCACGGTATCGACCGCGGCAGCAGCGATGTCTGCATCGTCGGCGACGGCGCGATTGCCAAGACCGCTGCCCTGGGCTTGTCGCAGGCCGGGCACAGCGTCACGCTCCTGACGCCGCCGCGCCACGCCGCGGTCGCGACCGCGGCGGGCGAGGCCCCCTGGGACGTGCGCGTGTACGCGCTCAACCATACGGCGCACGAACTGCTGTCCTCGCTGAAGGTGTGGGGCGCGCTCGACCTGGCGCGCGTGGCCCCGGTCGATGCGATGGACGTGCATGGCGACGGCGAGAACGGTGGCCAGCTCGGTTTCGATGCCTTTGGCGCCCACACCGGCACGCTGGCCTGGATCGTCGAGGACAGCAACTTGAACGCGGCGCTGGATGCCGCGCTGCGCTTCGCCCAGAACGTCGAGGTGGTCGGCGGCCGTGCCAGCCGGCTGGCGTGCAGCACCGACGGTGCCCGCATCGAGCTGGAAGACGGCAGCCACATCGACGCCCAGCTGGTGGTCGGCGCCGACGGGCGCGAATCCTGGGTGCGCGGCCAATGCGACATCGGCATCGATTACCGCGCGTATCACCAGCGCGCGATCGTCGCCAATTTCTCTTGCGAGAAGCCGCACCACAACGTCGCCCACCAGTGGTTCACCTGCAAGGAAGGCATCATCGCCTTGCTGCCGCTGCCGGGCAACCAGGTGTCGCTGGTGTGGTCGGCGCCGGACACCCTGGCCGACACCATCATGAACGAATCGCTGGGCGAGCTCGCGATCCGCCTCGGCGAACACGCCGACGACAAGCTTGGCCTGCTCAAGCCGCTGCAGCCTGAAACGGTCAAGGCGCTGCCGCTGGCGCTGGTGCGTCCGCATGCGGTGACGGCACCGCACGTGGTGCTGATCGGCGATGCCGCCCACGTGGTGCATCCGCTGGCCGGCCATGGCATGAACCTGGGCTTCGGCGACATCGTCGACTTGCTGGAGGTGCTGGACGCACGCGAAGCGCACCACGGCATCGGCGACGAGCGCGTGCTGGCGCGCTATGCCCGCGCGCGCAAGGAAGATGTGTTGCTGATGCAACTCGCTACCGACGGCCTCGAGCGTTTGTTCAGTACCAACCTGGAGCCGCTGCGCGTGGTCCGCAATTTGGGCTTAAACTTGCTGGATAAATTGCCTCTGGTCAAGCGTCGTTTGATTGCCCATGCGCTCGGCAACCCGGCCGGCAAATAATTTCCACATACCGTCATTAGGAATTCAGTCATGTTCAAAACCAAGCTCGCCCTCTTGCTGGCGACCGGCCTGATCACGTCCTGCGTCGAGGCGCAGAACTCGGTCGAGGCGACCATCAAGAAGAACATCGAGCCGCGCCTGGGCGGGGCCAAGATCGAGTCGATCAAGGAAACCCCGTATGGCGGCCTGTACGAGCTGCGCGTTGCCGGCGACATCATGTACACCGACAAGAAGGGCGAGTACCTGGTCATCGGCCACGTCTACGATGCCAAGACCACGCGCGACCTGACCAGCGAACGCATCCAGGACATCAACAAGATCAAGTTCTCCGATCTGCCGCTGAGCTCGGCGATCAAGCAGGTCAAGGGCGACGGCAAGCGCGTGATCGCCGTGTTCGAGGACCCGAACTGCGGTTACTGCAAGCGCCTGCGCCAGACCACGCTCAAGAACCTGGACAACGTGACGGTCTACACCTTCATGTACAACATCCTGTCGGATGACTCGTTCGTGAAATCGAAGAACATCTGGTGTTCGCCGGACCGCGCCAAGGCCTGGGATGACTGGATGATCAGCGGCAAGGCAGCGCCGGCGGCCCCCGCCAGCTGCGACACCCCGAACGACAAGATCGTGGCCCTCGGCCAGCAATTGCGGATCACCGGCACCCCGGCGATCTTCTTTAGCGACGGTAGCCGCATCCCGGGCGCGGTCGACCTGCCGACGCTCGAAAAGAAACTGCAGTCGATCAAGCAGTAATCCCGCGAG
>JAKOOD010000605.1 GCA_022701635.1 Burkholderiaceae bacterium
GTATGCCTTTGCCTGGCGCTGGACGTCGCGCCGACGGTGTTTTGGTCCATGGAAATTCCGAAGCGTAATGACAACAGGGTCATTGTAGGCGACCCGTTCGCCAGGCGTAAGGATTACGCTAGCACGGCATACTGCCCGGCACTGCCCGGGCTGCGACCGGGCGCCGCCGGCAGCTTGCCGCCGCCGGAACCGGTAGCACCACCGCTGCCGCTGCTGCCGATCGGCCCCTTCGGCGCGACAACCGGTCCTTTGATGTCCCTGCCTCCGATGCTGGTGCCGGTCCAGTTGCATCCCGCCATGCACAGCGCGATAGCGCCGGCGAATAATGCGCGCCTTGCGCCTTGATATGTGGGTTTCATCGTCTTGTTCCTGTTGTCGAGTGTCGGTGTGCGGTTGCCTGTGTACTGTTGCTGTCCTGCCGGTGCGTGATTGGACGGGACTAGGCTTGTGTCGGTTCCGTAGGTGACATTCCCACCCACGGCAGGTTGTGGTTTTTTGTATTTTGGGCCGGCACGGCCAGCCTGGCCTACACGATGAAAGTCAGCCCCCGGAGTGGGCAATGTAACAGAGCAATGCTGCCCACACCGGCTACATCCCGGTCACGCTGGACCAGGCGCGCTTTGCCAAGGCCTGGGAGTGGCCGCGCAGGGAAACCGCGCCAGCGGCACCACGGTGGCCCAGATCCCCGATCCGCTCGACACCGGCAAGACCAGCGACGGTTATTTCGGCGGCCCGGTTCCGGGGCAGCAAGCGCGACGCCATCGCGTTCGCCGGCGGCGCCTTCAGCGGCCGTGCATCTTCCAGCCAGGAACACGACGAGCAGCGCGTCCTGTCGAGCTTCGACCTGACTTCTGGCGACGCGGAAGCGCGTATGGCGGTATGCCGAGCCGGGAGCCCTGGCTTTGTCGGCCGATCGTACGCTTTACATTGCGGTCCGGGCGACGAGTAGTACTGGCAAGCTGGTGGCGATCCGGTTGCAGTAGTGACGTGGTTCTGACATTGCTACGTGAATACGGCCTCGTCGCGAAATGGAAACACTTCTTGAACACTTCTTGGTGTGTACGATGCAATATTGCAAATCGTGCGAAAATCCGTATTCATTGCTAGCGCCACGCTAGCCCGTACGTTCAAGGACATTTTTCCCATGCCAGCATCCAGGCCGCAACGCGGCTCTCTTCTTTTACTGCTCCCGATCGGGCTGCTCCTTGCATTGGTGGCGCTCGGCTTCGCATGGGCCGGCGGCTGGATCGGCGACGACGGCCTGACGCCACAAACCATGGTGGGTACCGCGGAGGCGTCCGGCACGCCGCATCCCGGGTTCCGGCGTGCGCACAGCAAGGGCATCTGCATCATCGGTACCTTTACACCGGCTCCCGGGGCGGCACAGTTGTCGACGGCGCGTGTGTTTGCGCAGGCATCCACGCCCGTGCTCGGCCGGTTTTCCAATCCGGGCAACGATCCCTACTCGCCCGACAACAAGGCCGCGGTGCGCGGCATGGCGCTGCAGTTGAAGACCGACGACGGCCAGGAATGGCGCATGGCCATGAACAGCTTTCCATTTTTCGCAGCTGCGACGCCCGAGGGATTTCAGGAAATGAATGCAGCCAAGCTGCCGGATCCCGCCACCGGCAAACCCGACCCCGAGAAAATGAAGGCCGTGCTGGCACGCCATCCGGAAATCACGAAATTCATGGAATGGTCGAAAAACGCACCGGTTCCGGACAGCTTGGCAAACACCCGCTTCAATGGGGTCAATGCGTTCCGCCTGATCGATGCCCAAGGCACGCAGCGCACGGTGCGGTGGTCGATGCGTCCGCATGCGCCATTCGCAGCGGCGAATCCCGAGCAACTGAAATCGGCACCCAAGGACTATCTGGCCAGCGACCTCGATCGGCGCTTGGCGGCCGGGCCGCTGGAGTGGGACCTGGTGATGCAATTCGCCGCGCCTGGCGATCCAATCGAGGATCCGTCCCAAGCCTGGCCCGACAGCCGGCAGGAGACCAAGGCCGGCACGCTGACCTTGACACGCGCCGAGCCGCAGGCCGCGGGTCCTTGCCGCGATCTGAATTTCGATCCATTGATCCTGCCAAAGGGTATCGCCGGCACGGACGATCCGGTCCTGCATGCGCGCTCTTCCGTCTACTCGGTATCGTTCAACCGGCGTGAGCGTGAAATAAGCCAGGGCAAGCTTCAGAATGGGAGCACGCGATGAACCAGAATCGCCATTTCAATTTGCTGGCCCGCGTGCTGCACTGGTCGATGGCGCTTGCGATCACGATCATGTTGTTCGTCGGCGCCGCCATGGTCGTCTCGCTGCGCTACCGCGAGCAGCTTCTCGACCTGCACCGGCCGCTCGGCCTGGCAATCCTGCTGCTGGCGATCGTACGCCTGGCAAACCGTCTCCGTCATGCGCCCCCACCGCTACCGGCCGACCTGCCGCGCATCCAGGTGTGGGCTGCCAAGGCGTCGCATTGGTTGCTGTACGCGCTGATGTTGGCGATGCCCCTGATCGGCTGGGGGATGCTGTCGGCAGGTGCCTATCCCGTTGTTCTGTTCAACGGCGTCAACCTGCCGGCGATCCTGCCGCACAGCCCTGTGCTGTACGGATTTTTACGCCCGCTCCATGGCGTGCTGGCCTATCTGCTGTTCTTCACCGTGCTCGGCCACCTTGGTGCGGCGCTGTTCCATGCATGGGTGCGGCGCGACGGCGTGTTTGAACAAATGGCCAAGGGCGGCTGAACCGGGCTTGCCGCCTTGACCCAGCGCTCTCTTGTTGATTACGCCAGACAGTCAAAATCGTCATTTATATGACAATTTCGTAAGGCTTTACATAACAATTTGATTAAATTGTTTATTTCATGCAATCTCTCGTAAAATCGGGTAAACATGGGCGAGGGTGAGCATGAAGGGCATTGTATTCAATCTGCTGGAGGAAGTGGTCTCGACAGCTTATGGCGATGCCGCTTGGGATCAGATGCTCGACGCGGCCGACCTGGATGGCGCGTACACCTCACTGGGCAGTTACAGCGACGAAGAGATTTTCGCCTTGGTGAAAGTGGCGTCGCAGACCTTGTCGCTGCCTGAGGCGGATGTGCTGCGCTGGTTCGGTCGCCAGGCAATGCCGCTGCTGGCCAAGCGCTATCCGGCATTCTTCGCCACGCACGACGATGCACGCGGCTTCCTGCTCACACTGAACAACATCATCCACCCCGAGGTGCGCAAATTGTATCCAGGGGCGCGGCCTCCTGTGTTCGATTTCGACACGAGCAGGACAGACCTGCTGGCAATCGGCTACAACTCGTCGCGCCGTTTATGCGCTTTAGCGGAAGGTTTCATGCACGGTGTCTCCGACTACTACAGCCAGCCGCTGCACGTCGTGCAGGTGCAGTGCATGCACCAGGGTGCGGACCGATGCATCTTCCACGTGCAACCCCCTTTGCCATGACTACCGACACGCACCCCGCGTCCAGCAGCGACATCGCGCGGCTCGAGCGTCGTCTCAAGCGTGAGGTCGCGGCGCGCCACGAAGCCGAGGCCATTGCCGAACGCGGCTTGCGCGACCTGTTCCAGCGCCAGCAGGAAATCGCCCTGTTGGAGAGCATCGCCGTGGCTGCGAACGAGGCCAAGTGCGTCAACGATGCGATGGCGCGCGCACTCGAAGCAGTATGCCGCTACATGCACTGGCCACTCGGCCACCTGTGGCTGATCGGCGAGCGCCGGCAGGAACGGTGTTTCGAGTCCACCAAGATCTGGTTCGACATCGCGGCGCGCGACCCGGGCTGCCCCATCCAGCATTTGCGCGCGGTCACCGAAGCGAGCGAGTTTGCGCTCGGCACCGGGCTGCCTGGACAAGTCGTCGCAAGCGCCGCCCCGGTGTGGATCGACGTTGCCGGCGCCACCAAGGCCATCCTGCTGCGTCTGGACGAGATCGTGCGCGCCGGCTTCGCGTCGCTATTCGCGTTCCCGGTCATGATCGGCAGCGAAGTCGTCGCCGTGCTCGAGTTTTTCAGCGTCGAACGACAGCAACCCAATGAATCGCTGCTCCGCTTGATGGCGCAGATCGGCACCCAGCTTGGCCGCGTGATCGAACGGCGCCGGGCGCAGGACCAGCTGGTGCACGATGCCTTGCACGACCCGCTGACCCAGCTGGGTAACCGCAAGCTGTTCCTGGACCGCCTCCAGCACCTGTTATCGCGCGCACTGGACAGGCCCGACAAGGATTTCGCGGTGCTGTTTGTCGACCTCGACCGGTTCAAGTCGATCAACGACGGGCTTGGCCACCAGTATGGCGACCAATTGATCATTGGCGCCGCGCGGCGCTTGTCGGACTGCCTGCGCGAGGCCGACACGATCGCGCGCGACCCGGCATTGGCCGACGAGCGCCTGGTCGCACGCCTGGGCGGCGATGAATTCGTGATCCTGCTGGACAGCATCGCCAGCGCCGAACGTGCCGTCATGGTCGCGGAACGCATCATGGCCACACTGGCCGAACCTTTCGAGGTGGCCGGGCAGCGCGTGTTCGTTACCGCCAGCGTAGGTATCGCGCTCAGCGCCACCGGCTATGCCGACGTCGAGGACATCCTGCGCGATGCCGACATCGCCATGTACCAAGCCAAGAAGAACGGGCGCGCGCGCTGGGTCATATTCGACCGGGCGATGCAGCTTGCGGCGCTGCGCCGGCTACAAATGGAAGCCGACTTGCGCGACGCGCTGGCGCAGTCCCAGCTGGTGTTGCACTACCAGCCCATCGTATCGCTCCATGACGATCGGATCAGCGGTTTCGAGGCGCTGCTGCGCTGGCAGCATCCAGTGCGCGGCCTGGTCCCGCCGAACGAATTCATCCCGGTGGCCGAGGAAATCGGCCTGATCGGGCAGATCGGCGCCTGGGTACTGGCGCAAGCCTGCCGCCAGCTGCGCGAATGGCAGCACCGTTTCGACATGCGGCTCGACATGAGCGTGAACGTGTCCGCCGTCCAATTCAACGGCGACGCGCTTGCGGGAACGGTGCACCAGGTCCTGCGCGACACCGGCATCGTGCCGTCCACCCTCAAGCTTGAACTGACGGAAAGCGCCGTCATGGCCGACGCCGAGCACGCGCTGGTGGTGCTGGCCCACTTGAAGGCATTGGGCGTGCGCATCAGCCTGGACGATTTCGGCACCGGCTACTCCTCGCTCAGCTACCTGCGCCGCCTGCCGATCGACACGCTGAAGATCGACCGTTCCTTCGTCAGCCAGCTGGACCGGCTGGACGACAAGCGCCAGATCGTCGACGTGGTGCTGATGCTGGCGCACGCGCTCGGCCTGGACGTGGTCGCCGAGGGCGTCGAGACCGACGCCGAGCAGCGCTTGTTACGCGACATGGGCAGCGATTTCGTGCAGGGCTATTTCTACTATAAGCCGCTGACGCCCGACGTGGCGGCACTGGCGCTGGCGGCGCAAGGTGTCATGCTTGCTGTGGCAGGGGCGCGTGCATTAGGCTGAGCACTTTTATTTCTTCTCCGTGAAGTAGAGCGGCCTCGGGATTCAGCGCCGCCATGGAGGTTTTGTTAGGCGCTCTAAGTCTCATCAACGAGGTGGACTTGCGGTGCATCATCCTGATTCCAGGAAAACAGAACCAGATGCCACAAGCCGGGTGCCTTTCTCGACGGATCAATCAACCCGTTTGCGCCGCAAGCCACCAGACGATCACGCACTGCCCACGAACGTGGTGTTGCACCTCTCGCTACCAGCTCCTGCCATGGAGCGATGGCATCTTCCATGCTGACCCCTATTTCGGCCAACGCCAACGCATTGCGAAGATCGACGATCTTGGTTGCCGTGACATGGACACCGAGGACCTCCAATGCACTACTGCGGCTCCCCTTATGAGATTGCATCGCAGCGTCCACGCCTTCCCGTGACGAGCTCAGATAGAGTGTCGGTTGAGCGCTGCTAGAGTAGCGTCCCGCGCTTCGGGAGCCGGACAACGCATACCCACGGTATGCCGGGTCGATCGCACGGAAGAAAATCCCTTCAACCTCGGTAAAGATGATGTCAGAAGTATCCATGCTCAAGAATTCGACAAATGCTCGTTAGACAAGCTCGCGCGCTCGTGATCACCGGACGACCGTTATTGGCCCATTGCGAACGGTCGACACCGTGATGTACCCGGCGATTGCATACAGAATACCGAATGCGTCTTGATGATCCCTCTCTACCGCTGTTTGCCATCAAGGCTGTACGCGACGACATAATCGCCGGTCTTGGTACCCAGCCCGCCGTGACCACCCGCGGCAATGACGACGTATTGTTTGCCCTCGACCGCATAGGACATCGGTGTGGCCTGGCCGCCGGCCGGCAGGCGCGCGCGCCACAGCTCCTCGCCGCTACGCTCGTCAAAGGCACGCAGGTAATTATCGGCGGTCGCGCCCATGAACACCAAGCCGCCTCGGGTCACGATATTGCCGCCGATGTTGAAGATGCCTGTCTTCAAAGGCAGGTTGACGTGGGTGCCGAAGGGCCCCGTGTCGCGCGTGGTGCCGACCGGGTGCTGCCAGACGATCTTGCGCGACTTCAGGTCGATCGCTGTCAAGGTGCCCCAGGGCGGCGCGTTGCACGGCACGCCGAGTGGGTTGAGCCAAGGGTGGACGCTGCCGATGTAGGGTGTGCCGTACTGCGGTGAGTAAGGTGCGGTCGTCAGCGGCTGCTCGCCCTTGCCATTCCAGGCCGGGATCACGCCCTCTTTCTCCGGTTTTTCGCGCGGGATCAGCTGGACCGTGAACGGGATGTAGTTGGCGTTGGCAATCACGATCTTGTGCCCCGGATCGATCGAGGCTCCCATCCAGTCGATGACGCCGTCGAAGGCCGGGTAGACGATCGTGCGCTTCAGTCCAGGCGGCGTGAACTGGCCCTGATAATTGTAAGAGCGGAACTGGATGCGGCAGATCATCTGGTCGAAGGGTGTGGCGCCCCACAGGTGGTTTTCCTTCAGGTCGGCCGGGGTCAGCGAAGGCAGGCCGGTCGAGAATGGCTGGGTCTTCGTCACATAGTCGCCGGGCGCGGCGCCCTGGGGCACTGGCTTTTCCTCGACTTTCGCCAGCGGCGTGCCGGTGCGGCGGTCCAGCATGAAGAATTCGCCGCGCTTGTTGGTCTGCACCAGCGCCGGCACCAGCTTGCCGGGCCGGGCCGGGTCCGGCACGTCGACCAGCGACGGGCCGATCGGCAAATCCATGTCCCACAAGTCGTGGTGGGTGGTCTGGAAATGCCAGCGTTCCTCGCCGGTCGTGATGTCCAGCGCCACGATGGCGCTCGAATACTGTTCGTCGAACGGGCGGCGGTGGCCACCGAAATAATCGGGGGTGGCGTTCCCCATCGGCAGGTAGACCAGGTTCAGGTCGGGGTCGGCCGTGTAGACGCCCCAGGCGTTCGGCGTCCCGCGCGTCAGCTCCTCGTCCGGTCCCGGCTTGAAGGTGTGCGGCGTATGCCCCACGTCCCAAGCCCACACCAGTTCGCCCGTCAGCGGATCGAAGCTGCGCACCGCACCCGAAGGTTCGTGCTCGGCTTGGTTGTCCCAGACCCAGCCGCCCAGGATCAGGCGGTCGTGCAGCACCAAGGGCGGTGACGTGACGAAGTGGAAGCCCTTCTGCACGTGGCCCAGGTAGCGCGTCAGGGAGATGAAGCCGTGCACGCCGAAGTCTTCGCAAGGCTTGCCGGTTTCCGCGTTCAACGCCATCACGCGCGCATCCAGGACCGGTGCGATGATGCGTGCCGGGCAATCGGTCCGTGTACCGGCGGGTGCCCGGTAATAGGCGACGCCGCGGCAGGCGAGATACACGTCGGCGTCGGTGTCGGCATGCGGGTCGTAAGTCCATTTCTTCTTGCCGGTTTTGGCGTCGAAGGCGACTACCCAGCTATGGCCGGTGCACACGTAGACGGTGTCGCCGATCTTGGTCGGCGTATCCTCGAAGTTGAATTCGTGACCGGCGTCCGTGCCGCCGACGTCCTCGCCCTTGCGCATGGTATCGCCGGTTTGCGCCTGCCAGGCGACTTTCAGGTGAGCGACGTTGGCGGGCGTGATCTGGGCCAGCGGCGAGTAGCGGTCGCCTTTCGCGGTGCGGCCGTAGAACTGCCAGTCGGCGTCGGGCACGGAGCGGTCATATGCCTCGGCAACGTGTTCGTCCAGCGGCAAGTGGCCGGCCACGCCGACAGAATGCGTCAGCGACGCCGCGCCGACGGCGACGGACAGCACGACGGAGGCCAACAGGGGGAGCTGGGCGCGGCCATACCGGCCCGTGCCGCCGCCAAGGCGTGGCGCCATCCACGGCAGCAGCAGATAGAGTCCCAGAAGCGTCGGCACCAGCAGGCGCGGCTCGAGCTCCCAGCCGCGCAGGCCGACTTCGGCCAGCGCCCACAGCACGGTGCCGGCCAGGACGACCGCGTACACGTGCGGCGTCCAGCGCTTGCTGGCAAACAGCCCGGCACCGGTCAGTACGACGCCGAGACCGGCGATCAGGTAATACCAGGAACCGCCGAGGATGGCGAGGTAGAGCCCACCGCCGGCCAGGAACAGGCCGGCAAGCACGAACAGACTACCGGTGATACGGGGTGTGCGGCGGACATGGGGCATGGCAGGGTGGGACATGATGAGCTTTCGGGAACGGTGCAGCGCAAACGTTAACCAATGAATACTTCACATGTGAAACATTTATAGCATGACATTTCGTATCCCGGCGCACCGTTCATTGCAACCGCAAGGAATTGCGCGCCGAGTTCATCCCGATCATGTACGGCAGTATCCGACCCGTTCACCGCCAGCCGGCGTCCCCAAGCCAGCGCAGCGCGCTGAGCGAGGGCATGAACAGGTATTCGCCGCCGCGAAGCCGGTTGAAGGTGGTCACACCGTCCAGTCGCTGCCGTACCGGCTGCCGTGGCAATGTAAAGGTGCCGGGCGCCTGATCTTGCAAGCCGACCAGCGGATCGCGTTCGGTGCCGAGGTCGATGAAATTACCGCGGTTGATCCACTCCTGCTGGAAGAATTCGATCGTGTCGTAGGCGCGCGCGCTGATGAAGATGAAGTAGATGCCGCGTTCCTCGCGCGCGTCGTCGCGCGCTGTCAGCGAGCGCTCCCATTTCGGTCCGAAGGTGGACGAACGCCGGATGATGCGGTGGATGTTGACGTCGGTCAGGATGGTCAGCTTGCCGTTCCGTGGATTCAAGCGACGCATGTGGGCCGAGTGCGGGCAGACGAAGCCGCGCTGGTCCTCGGCAAAATCGAAGTCGTTGTTGCGTGCCGGGTCGGCGCCCAGCGCCGGGTCGTCGCGCTCCGGCGCCAGGTTGAGTGGTGCGCCGCTGCGCCAGCGGCCAACCAGCTTGGCAGCCAGCTTTTCTTCTTCCGCCTCGCCGTCGGCGTGGCTGCGCACGAAATCGTTGAAGGCACCGACCTGGCTGGCGTATTTGCGTAATACCACAAAGGAGCCGTTGCGGCCCAGTT
>JAKOOD010000417.1 GCA_022701635.1 Burkholderiaceae bacterium
ACATGTCGATATGTCATGTGGATTCTCCCGATACGGAACTGGTGGGCGTTCAGGCGTGCGCGGCGCGTGTGCGGCGTCGGCTCAGCGCCAGCCCGGCAACGCCGGCCAGCAGCAGGGCGGCACTGGCGGGCTCCGGCACCTCGGCCGCCGCGTCCGCGCTGCCGATCTGGGCGGTGACCGGTACGAAGTCCGCGTTCCAGTCCAGACCGCTCAAGTCGAGCCCGATGCTGTGGCTGCTCAAGACCGACAGGCGGGGCAGGCCCCCGACGGCGCCAGCGTCGACCAGGGTGAAGCTGGTGATCGGCGCCGCCAGGGACGTGCCGAAGTCGAAGATGAAGGCATAGTTGCCGTCGCGCGGCGGCACCATGTTGGCGTAGACCGACAGCAGGCCGCTGCGGGTGAAGTCGACACCGAACAAGGCGTCGCCGGTCAGGAATTCGACGTAGCTGTCGTTCGGGTCGAGGCCGCTGACATTGCTGCCGGGGCCGGGCAGGTAGCCGCTGTCGTTGCCGAGTACGTCAGCGGTGCCGTTGTAGGTGGCCGTGATGCGGGCATCGTCGAGGGAAAGCGGTGCCGCGTGTGCCTGGCCGGCGGCGAGGGCCGCCAGTACCAGGGTCTCCATCATGATTTTTTTCATTATTGTTCCAGTTGTGGTTGCTGCGGATCGGAACCGGTGCCGGCCTGCTGCGGGCATGCGGCGGCCCTGGCGCGGGCCATGGGAAAGGCTGCGCGGAACAGGCGTCTGCGTGCGGGCGGTAAGGGGTGGCGGCCGGGTGAACAGCCGTGAAGCGAAAGGCGCGTGCTGCCTGCCGGGAACGGCTTGTGGCCATGCTCGGCAGGTTCTCGAATCTTAGCACGGCGATATTAAATTGGTCTGGCCAATTTAAGTATCTACAGCAATTTGTGGCGCAATTGGTCTTGATTGGTCAGGCCGGTTTCCATGGCAACACAGCTCTTGCCGCGGGTGCTAGCGTTGCATCGTGTCGAGTGTCGCGTTGACCCATTTCATGAGCGCCGCATCGTCCGCCATGTTGCCGGTATAGGGGATATCCGGATGGAAGGGTGCGCGCGTGCCCTGCGTGCTCTTGAACCAGGCGGTCGGAAAGCCGATCTTGCCGTGTCCGCTCGGCAGATCGAGCGCGGTGATTTCGCCGAACGGCGAATAGCCGGCGGTCGGTTCGCCCATCACCACGGTGTCGCCCGCCGCGTGCAGGTACAGCAGGAAGGTCATGCACGAGCTGAAGCAGGTGCGGTCGATGACGGCGGCGATGCGCGGGCCATGGGGGCGCGGCCAGGTCGGCGGCATCAACCCCTGGGCATCGGCCTTGCCGTCGACCAGCGCCAGCGTCTTGCCGGCACGTATCGCCGCTTCGACCTTGACCAGGTCGGCCTGGTTGCTCTCCTTGCCATTGGCGAATTCGGGCAGGCTGATGTAGCGCTTGAGCTGTTCGATGCTGGTCGGACTGGCGACCAGGTACTTGGCGGAGCTGCCCGCCTCGCTGAGCCGCTCGCCATATGCCCGGCCATACAGCGCCTGCAGCGCGCGCATGCCCCAGTCGGAATTGCCGCCGCCGTTGCCGCGCAGGTCGAAGACGATCCAGTCCGGTTTGGACAAGGCGGCGAGCTTCGGATACAGGGCCTGGTAGGCGGCGCCGGAGAGGGCACCGTCGAAATCGGGCATGCCTACCCAGTACCTGCCGCCGGCAAGCGGGGTCACGCCGACCGGCGTGGCGAGGGCGCGGAAGCGCTTGCGCACCGCCTCGATGCGTGCGTCGCCGACCTGCCCCGGCACGGCCTGCAGCGGCAGGGAATACGACTTGCGGTTGCCGTCGGCCAGCGCGAACACGCACGCCTTCGGCGTCCAGCCCAGGCCATTCTCGAACATCGTCTTGCGTGCCAGCGTGCTGAAGGTGGCGGCGTATTCGACGCCGTCGCTCGTGAACGGCGCGACCCGGGTCTGCAGGTAGGTGCCGGTCCAGACGCCGTCGCAGGTTTGCGCAATCGCGCCGAGCGGCGGCAGTGGGTTCGGCCAGTTCGGCTCGGACCAGACCACGCGGTAGACGCCGTCCACCTGGTCCAGCACCAGGCCGGTCCAGCCGCGGGTGCGCAGGCGCAGGTTGATCCCGGTGTGCAGGTCGCCGAAGGCGCCGATGAAGCGCTGCATCAGGCGCAGGTAATCCTGCTCGGTGCGCACGGCGGCGGCTTCGCTCATCCCCGTGCGCTCGGCTGCCGCAAGCGGCTCGATCACGCTCAGGTCACCGGCGGCGACACCGGCGTGCTGCTTGCGGAAGGTGTCGACGGTGAATTGGAAGTCGGTCCTGGCGATCGCGCCCCAGTCGGCGGCGGACGCGGGGGCGTCCGCATGCGCCGGGCACGCCATGAGCAGGGACAGCGTGGCGGCGCATGCATATGTCAGCGTTGAAGTCTTCATGGCGTGGCGGCGGAGATGGAAATCGACCAGCATAGCAAGGCGCGTTTCGGAAAAACTCACGCTTTTCCACGCCGGCGTCACATCTGCCTGAACACGTCCGCGAAATTCCGGCTCACCACCAGCTCTTCCGGCCGCCCTTTGAGCTTGACCAGCATGCGGCCGCGGAAATCGGTGCGCGTCCCGGCCACGTGGCGGGCGGCCACGATCACGCCGCGGTGGATCTGCCAGAACTGCTGCGGGTCGAGCTGGTCGCGCAGCTGGCGCAGCGGGGTGCGGATCAGGTGTTCGCCGTCGCCGATGAACACGCTGGTGTACTTGTCGTTGCTCTGGAAATAGATGACTTCATCCACCGCGATCAGGCGCGTCTCCTGGCCCTGGGCGGCGCGGATCCATTGCAGCGGCCCCGGTACCGGGGCGGCGGCGGGCGCCTGCACCCCCAGCTGGCGCAGCAGGCCGGCCAGCGCCTCGGTGGCCGATGCAGCTGCAGGCACAGGCAGAGGCGCCGGCGCGGCCAGCGCTTCCCGCAGGCGCGCCACGGTGCGTTCCAGCCGTTCGCGCCGGACCGGTTTCAGCAGGTAGTCGAAGGCGGCGTGCTCGAAGGCCTGCAGCGCGTAATGCTCGTGCGCGGTGGTGAACACCACGCGCGGCGCCCGGCTTGCACCTGCCGCGTCGCCGGCGAGGCGCTCGGCCAGCTGCAGGCCATTCAGGCCGGGCATCTGGATGTCGAGGAAGGCGACGTCGGGCGCCAGTTCGTCGATCAGGCGCAGCGCATCGAGGCCGTTGGCGGCGCGCCCGGCGATGCGCAGTTCGGGCCAGACGGCAGCCAGCTCGCCGGCCAGGTAGTCGAGCAGGTGCGGTTCGTCGTCGGCAATCAGGGCGCGGATGGGTTCGATGGTGGCACCGTGGGGTTGGGATCGATCGGCAGCAGCAGGCGCGAGGTCACGCCGCCGCTCGGGTTCTCTATTAATTGTACCTGAGCATTTTTGCCGTACAGGCTGTGCAGCCGCTCGCGCAGGTTACTCAGGCCGACGCCACCGCCGGGGCGCGGCGGCGCATGGCCGAGACCGGCGCCATCGTCGCTGACTTCGATGCACAGGACCTTGCCGTCGCGGTGCGCGCGCAGCACGATGGCGCCGCCCTCGACCTTGGGTTCGATGCCGTGCATCACCGCGTTCTCGACCAGCGGCTGGACCAGCATCGGCGCGATCGGGCAGTCGCGGCAGGCCGGATCCGCCTCGACGCGGTAGCGCAGGCGCGTGCCCAGGCGCACCGCCAGCACGTCGAGGTAGGCGCCGGCCAGGTCGAGTTCGGCGCCGACGCTGGCGTGCTCGGCGCGGCTGGCCGCCAGGCCGGCGCGCAGGAAGTCGATCAGGCGCTCCAGCATGTGGCGCGCCTGGCCAGGTGCCGGGCCGATCAGGCTCACCACGTTGGCCAGCGTGTTGTACAGGAAGTGCGGCTCGATCTGGGCCTGCAACGCGCGCAGGCGGGCTTCGGCGAGCAGGCGCCCGGCTTCGGCGATCTTTTCCTGCTGGCGCGCCGCTTCCGCCTCGCGCGCCTGGCGCCGCGCGATGATGCCCAGCACGCTGATCGTCACCAGCGCGATCAGTGCGCCGACGGGCAGCAGCAGCCCCAGCTTGCCGGGGCGCCGCAGCAAGGCATCGGGACCGCGCGACATCACCTCGGTCAGCGTAATGCCGAGCACGACGCAGCCGGCGATCAGTACACCCTGGCCCAGCAGCATCGGCCGGCTGCGGCGGCCATAGGCTGCCGGTGCCGCCAGGCGCAGCGCGGTCAGCGTGCCGTGGATCAGGAAGCCGATCGCGTTCGAGGCCAGCAGCGTCATGCCGAGCCGGGGCAGGAGCGGCGCCGTAGCGCCCGTCACGAGCCCGGTGGCGAACGTCATCGCCAGGCCCATCAGGCTGCTCCACAACAGCGTGTAGACCAGGTCGCGCGCGGTGGAACGCGGCCAGCGCCGGAACAGGCCGATGACTTCGAGTGGGTGAGCGGTGTGGGTACGCGGGCTCGTCTGCATGCTGTCCTCGGTGATGATGCTGCTAAATTATGCTGCCAAGAAATTACCATGGAAACAGTGTGGCGTGCGATAGGGCAGGCGTGCCAGCGCCAGCGGCCCCGCACTCACCCGCGCCGCATCGAACACCGTCAGCACGCTGGCGCCCTTGGCCGTATCCTGGGCCACGCCGACCAGGTAACCGTCGAGCTCGGTGCGGGCGCCTTGTCGTGGCACCAGCACGTGTTCCTCGACGCGCCAGCCGGCACCGAAGCGCCAACTGTCGGCCTGGCCGGTGTCGACGTTCACCACGTTGACCGTGTCCAGCGCCAGCGACTGGTTGCGGCGGTCGCTGCTCAGCACGGCGAGGCGGCGGTGGCGCTGGCCGACCACCTGCGGCATCACCCGCGGGAACTCGGCGCCGTCGAGCAGGGTCGCCGTGGCGGCGCGGCCGCTGGCGTAATCCAGCGTGACCCGTACGGCGCGATGGGCGGCTGGGCGGTTCGGCTCGCGCACGCCTTCCATCACGTGGCCGAGCGCGGCCAGTTCGTCGCCGTCGTGCAGCACCAGGTCGAAGTGGGTGACGGCGCCGCCTGCCTCGTCCCAGGCGTTCCCGAAGTGGAAGACCATGCGCGGCGGCAGGTCGAATACCCGGCGCACCGCGAGCGTGTCCTTGGCCACCACCACCACCCGGGTCGGGCGTGCCTGGCTGCCGCTGCCGGCCCAGATGTGGCGTTCGGCCAGGCTCAGCTCGCTGTCGTCCCTGATGTCATAGGGTGGCACCACGAAGATCAGGTGACGCTCGCTGACCGCGAAATCGTGCAGCAGCGCCAGCTTCGGCAGTTCGATCATGCCCGCCTGCAGCACGCTGCCATCGCGGCCGATGCGGTACAGCGCCAGCCGGTCGCTGCCGGGCAGGGCGCCGAAATTCCACAGCGTGCCGTCCGGCGCGATCTTCGGGTGCGCGGAAAACGGCATCGCCTGCAGGTCGTTGCGCCAGGTCTTGATGCCGCCGGTCGCCAGCGTGTCCGGGTCGATTTCGGTGGCCGAACCGCCTTCCCACAGGGCGTACAGCTTGCCGCCGAAGGGCAGCAGGTTGGTGTTGGCGGCGTTCATGCTGTCATTGTCGCGAAAGCCGCGGCGCGCGACGTGGGTGCCGAAGGCCGGATACAAGAACTGGCCGGCGGCGGATTCGTCGACGAATTTGCGGGTGTCGACGAAGCGTCCCCGGTGCGTCACCCGGCCGCCGTCGATGTACCAGCGCTGGACGAAGCCGTCGCCGTCGAACCAGTGGCGGTAACGCTCGCCGCCCAGTTCGAAGCGGCCCGGCCCGTTGCGGTAGAAGGCCCCCCGCAGGTCGGCCGGCAGGCGGCCCTCGACCACGGCCTGGCCCTGCTGGCTGCCCTCCACGCCGGCGTAGACGGCCAGGGCGGGATCGCGCCGCAGGGCGCTGTGGAATAGCCGGTAAGTATCGGCGCCGGACTGCCCGGTACCGGCCTGCGCGGCCCGCGCGATGCCGGTGGCGGCCAGGGCGCCCAGTCCCAGGCCTGCCTGCAGGGCTTGCAGAAAGTGGCGGCGTTGCATGGCGGCTCCTTCAGCGCAGGGTGAGGTGGGTGGCGAGACCGGCGGCCGGCACGGCCAGTGCGGCGTCGTCGAAGGAGGGCGGGCCCATGTGGCCTTGCGCATTCCTGCCGAAGGCGAAGGGTTCGACCGGGACGCCCATCATGTTGCTGTCCATCCGGCCGTTGTCGTTGGCGTCGTGGTAGGCCGTGATGCCGTAGCGGCCCGGTGCCAGATCGTGGAACACGACCGTGGTGCTGCCGGCGCCGGCGGGCACGCCCTGGCTGCGCACAGGCTGCTTGAGGAAGGTGGCGGCGTTGTCGTACAGGGCGACCATCAGCTGGCCGCTGCCGGTGCGTACGTTGTCGATGCGGATCGTGAGATCGGCGGCCTGGGCCAGCGGGGCGGTGGCGGCCAGCAAAAGCAGGCCGGTGCGGAGGATGCGTGTCATGGTGTGCTCCAGTGTCGTGTCGGGATGGACAGACTGTAGCGATGCGCATGCGCGGGCAAGGCGGTATGCGACGAAGCGGCGCCTGGCGGCGCGGGACGCGGCGGGACGGCGCGAATCGCGCATGATAGGGCAGGGCCGGACAAAAAAAATGCCGCTCAGCGAACTGAACGGCATGGTTGTCAGGTGGTTCGGCTTAACTGTAACTGGTCCAGCTTTGCGGAATTTCGATCTGGCCGGACTGGGCAGCCTGGGCATAGGCGCGCATTTCGGCGACCATCGCTTCCAGTTGCTCGTCGCCGGGATTGGCCAGGAAACCCTTCATGCGTTCCTGGAGCGCAGCTTGCTGGTCGCGCCACTCATAACGGGACGACTTGCTCATACACCCTCCTTGAGCCGAACAGCGCGAACAGCCGTGCTTGTAGTTTTGTTTTCCATGGACATTCTCCTTCTAAGATCGACAGCATGCCAAATGGGTAGGGACGAGTCCGTGCGTTGACACACATTCTTTTCCGCACCTTTTGGACAGCGGATTAGCATTATCTTAACACGCTGTGGTAGAAGAGCTCCAACCGGCCATCCAGTTCGTGCAGGGCATCGTCAGGCGTCCTGGGACGCTGGCAGATCAGGGTGCGCAGCTGTTCGCCGCAGATGCAGGCCATCAGGAAGCCGGGCAGCAAATCGAGCGGCACGTCGGGACGCATCTGGGCAAGGATCTCGGGGCGGGCGAAGAAGCGTGCCAGCATCTCGCGAGTCTGGCGCGGACCGCCGTTCCAGAAGGCATCCGCCAGCTCGGGGTTGGTCGGGGCCTCGGCCAGCACCACGCGCTGCATCTCGACGGCTTCGTCCGACACCAGCAGCTCGTGCATCTGGTGGGCGAAGTCGTCGACGATGTCGCGCAAGGGACGCGGATCGGTGTCCATCGGCTGGCTGTGGAAGAAACGGTCGCGCTTGGCGGCCAGCACGGCGCGCAGCAAGCCTTCCTTGCCGCCGAATTTGACGTAGATGGTGCGCACCGCGACGTGGGCGGCGCGCGCGATCGATTCCAGGCTGGTCTTGGTATAGCCGTTCTTCAGGAACAGGCTGCCGGCGATCTGCAGCAGCTCCTGCATGCGCGCCTCGACGTCGGCCGCCTTGGGCCGGCCGGCGGCCTTTCCCGGGCAACTGTCGGTGTCTTGCTTGAGTTTGTCCATGGGTCACACTGTAGGTCAAGATCAAATGAAATGCAACCGTTTCATTTCTTGACTTCGCCGGAGCTTTGTCGAATAATGCGATCAACCCATTTCATTTTTCCTTCGGAGTCACATCCATGTCAGAGCAGCAAACCACGGTTCAGCAGAAACCGACAGCCGCCCCCGGCGCAGCACCGGCGGGCGCACCCGCCAATGCGGGCAAGGGCCCGCCGAAGCGCGTGCTGCTCGTGGTCGGCGTGATTGCCATCGCCGCCCTGGGCGTGGGCGGCCGCATGTGGTACCGCAGCGCCAATTTCGTCGATACCGAAAATGCCTACGTCACCGGCCACGTGCACCCGATGTCCTCGCGCATCCCGGGCGTCGTGACCAAGGTCATGTTCGACGATAACCAGGTGGTCAAGGCCGGCGACGTGCTGGCCGAGCTCGACCCGGCCGACCAGGGCGTGAAGGTCGACCAGATCCAGGCCCAGATCGCCAGCGTGAAGCAGCAGATCATCCAGGCCGACGCCTCGGTCGAGCAGGCCAGGGCCCAGGCCTCGGCCGCGGGCGCCCAGGTGGCGCAGGCCCAGGCCAACCTGGTGCGCGCCAACCAGGATGCGACCCGTTTCCGCCAGCTCTACAACACCCAGATGAAAGCCGTGTCGAAGGCCGAGCTGGACGCCGCCACCGCCGCCCGCGCCGGCGCCAACGCCGACGTCACCGCGCGCCGCGACAACGCCAGCGCCGCCAAGGCCCAGATCGCCGCCGCGGCCTCCGCGCGCGACGTCCTCAAGGCCCAGGTGAAAGTGCTGCAGGCGCAGCTGAAGGACGCCCAGCAGCAGCTCGGCTACAACCAGATCCTGGCCCCGGTCAGCGGTCGTATCGGCAAGAAGAACGTCGAAGTCGGCGCCCGCATCCAGCCCGGCCAGCAGCTGGCCGCCATCGTGCAGGACGACGTCTGGGTCACCGCCAACTTCAAGGAAACCCAGCTGGCCGGCCTGCAGCCGGGCCAGGAAGTCAGGGTCGAGGTCGACGCGCTGCCGGACCACGAGCTGGTCGGCCGTGTGGACAGCTTCTCGCCGGCCTCGGGCAACCAGTTCGCGCTGCTGCCGGCCGATAACGCGACCGGCAACTTCACCAAGATCGTCCAGCGCGTGCCGGTGAAAATCACCTTCAAGCCGGAAGACCTCAAGAAGTACGCGGGCCGCCTGGCGCCTGGCATGTCGACGGTGGTCGAGATCGACCTGCGCCAAAAGCCGAGCCAACCCGCGCCGCAAACCGCTACCGCTCAATAACAGGGTAAGCCATGACGAGTTCCACCAAGGGGATGGAAGGCAGCCCGGCGAACCAGGGCGCGCGAAGCGCTGCGCCTGGTGCGCCGGTGGTGCCGCCTCTCGATTCGCACGTCGACGCGCGCACCTGGATCGCGGTGGCCGCCGGCCTGCTCGGCGCCTTCATGGCGGTGCTCGACATCCAGATCACCAACTCCTCGCTGCGCGACATTCTCGGTACGCTGTCGGCCACGCAGGAAGAGGGCTCATGGATCTCGACCGCCTACCTGTGCGCCGAGATCGTGGTGATCCCGATGACCGCGCTGTTTACGCGCGCCCTCGGCCAGCGCCGCTACCTGATGGGTACGACGGCCCTGTTCCTGCTGTTCTCGACCCTGTGCGGTTCGGCCTGGAGCCTGCAGAGCATGATCGTGTTCCGCATGCTGCAGGGCTTCAGCGGCGGCGCCCTGATCCCGATGGCGATGACCCTGGTCATGACGCGCCTGCCCGCCTCCAAGCGCGCGGTCGGCATGGCGATGTTCGGCCTCACCGCGACGCTGGCGCCGGCCATGGGCCCGACCCTGGGCGGCTACCTCACCGAGCTGTATGGCTGGCCCTGGATCTTCTACATCAACTGGGTGCCGGGCGTGCTGCTCATCGCCGGCATGTACTGGGGCATCGACCGCGAGCCGCAGAACCTGCAGGTGCTGCTGAAAGCCGACTGGCTGGGCATCGCCTTCATGGCCACCGGCCTGGCGAGCCTCACCATCTTCCTGGAAGAGGGCAACACCAAGGACTGGTTCGACTCCGGCTTCATCATCACCTTCGCCGCGCTGGCGCTGTTCGGCATCCTGGGCTGGGTGGTGATCGGCTTTACGCGGGCGGACCCGTTCGTGAACCTGCGCCTGTACGGCACCCGCAACTTCATGGTCGCGACCATCCTGTCGGCCGTGATCGGGATGGGCTTGTACGGTTCCTCGTACCTGCTGCCGCTGTTCCTGGGCCAGATTGCCGGTTATTCGCCGATGCAGATCGGCGAAGTCATCGCCTGGATGGGGTTGCCGCAGCTGTTCGTGATGCCGTTCGTGGCGCGCCTGTCGCAGAAGATCGACAACCGCCTTCTGTGCATGTTCGGCCTGGCGATGTTCGGCATCTCGTGCCTGATGAATGCCTACATGGACGCCTCGACCGGCTACGACCAGCTGATGCTGTCGCAGATCATCCGCGCGATCGGCCAGCCCTTCGTGATGCTGACGCTGTCGAACTTCGCGATGAACGGCGTGTCGCCGAAGGACATGCCATCGGCCTCGAGCCTGTTCAACATGACGCGTAACCTGGGCGGCTCGATCGGCATCGCGATGCTGGCGACCTCGCTGACCATCCGCGAGCATTTCCACTCGGCGCGCCTGGGCGAAGCGGTGTCGCTGGCCTCGAGCGCGACCCAGGCCAGGCTGGATGCGCTGACCCAGGGCTTCATCGCGGGCGGCATCGACCCGGCCACCGCGGCCAACCAGGCCCTCGCCGCGATCGACCGCATCGTGCGGCGCGAATCCTACGTGATGGCCTACAACGACGGCTTCTGGATCGTCGGCGTGATCCTGCTGGCGGCCTGCATTCCGCTGTGGTTCGCGGACAAGGTCAAGTCGCCGGGCGGGCCGAGCGCTGGTGGCGGCCACTAAAGAACGGATACGACGCAATACCGACTAATCAAACGTATTGTTTGCCCGTCGTCCCTGCGAAGGCAGGGATCCAAGTTGCTGAAGCAGTTGCGAACTTGGGGCCCTGCCTTCGCAGGGGCGACGGCTAAAAGAGATCTTCGAATGAAAAATACTATGTTCAAGCCTGTCATCCACACCGCGCTGGCCGCCGCCATCGCCACGCTGCTGAGCGCCTGCGGCACCGTCGGCCCCAACTTCGTCGCGCCCAAGAGCGTCGATGCCCCGGCCTACCGCCACGCCGCGGAAGCGGGCGCCGCTGCGTCGAGTGCCGCCCAGCCGAACGCTCGGTTGAGTGATACCGCGCGCCTGCCGGCCGAATGGTGGACCGTCTTCAACGACGCCACCCTCAGCCAGCTGGAGACGCGCGCCCTGCACGACAACCCGAACGTGCGCGCCGCCGCGCAGCGCCTGCTGCAGGCGCAGGCCCAGCTGGGCGTGACGCGCGCCGGCCAGCTGCCGCGCGTGAACGTGTCGGCCGGTATCGCCAACCAGCGCACCTCGGCCGAGACCGCGCAGGGCCTGGCGCTCGGCCACCGCTCGATCGAAGGCAACAACTATGCGGTCGGCGCCGACTTCTCGTACGAGCTGGACCTGTGGGGCCGCGTGCGCCGCGTGGTCGAAGCCTCCGACGCCCAGGCGCTGGCGGCCCAGGACGACCGCGACGGCGTGCTGCTGATGCTGTCGGGCCAGGTCGCCACGACCTACTGGCAGCTGCGCGGCCTGGATACCGAGATGGCGATCCTGCGCACCGCGCTGGCGACCCGCCGCGAATCGCAGGAACTGATCGAGGCGCGCTTCAACGCCGGCCTGTCGAACGAACTGGATGTCTCGCGCGCCCGCATCGAGCGCGCCAACGCCGAAGCCGACCTGCACGAAGTCCAGCGCCAGCGCAACACGCTGGAACACGCCCTCGCCGTGCTGGTGGGCGTGTCGCCGAGCCAGCCGATCCTGGCGACGGTCCAGGGCAGCGCCTTGCCACTGCCCCCGAGCATCCCGGTCGGCCTGCCGGCCAGCCTGCTGGGCCAGCGTCCCGACCTGGCCTCGAGCGTCGAGACGCTGCGTTCGTTCAATGCCCAGATCGGCGTGGCCCAGGGCGCGTTCTACCCGGCGGTGAGCCTGACCGGCAACTTCGGCTACGCCTCGAAAAGCCTGAGCGACCTGGCCCAGGGCAGCGCGCGCCAGTTCTCGTTCGGTCCGCTGGCACTGTCGCTGCCGGTGTTCGACGCCGGCCGCAACCGCGCCAACCTGAACCTGGCCAAGGCGCGCTACGATGAAGCCGTGGCCAACCACGAAGCGCGCCTGCTGACCGCCTTGCGCGAAGTGGAAGATGCGCTGTCCGACGTGGCCCAGCGCCAGCAGCAGGGCGACATCCAGCTGCAGGCCCAGGAAGCCGCCGCGCGTGCGCTGCTGGTGGCCCAGGCGCGCTACGACCGCGGCATGTCGACCTACCTCGACGTCACCGACGCCCAGCGCAGCACGCTGGCGGCCGACCGCGCCGCGGCGCAGATCCGTACCCAGCGCCTGGTGGC
>JAKOOD010000637.1 GCA_022701635.1 Burkholderiaceae bacterium
TGCTGAACGATCCGTACAACGGCGGCACCCATTTGCCGGACGTGACGGTGATCTCGCCGGTGTTCGACGAAGCCGGCAAGGAGACCGGGGAGCCGGACCTCCTGTTCTACGTCGGCTCGCGCGGCCACCATGCCGACATCGGCGGCACCACGCCGGGTTCGATGCCGCCGGATTCCACGCACGTGGAGGAAGAGGGCGTCCTGATCGACAATTTCAAATTGGTCGATGGGGAAAATGAGGGCCACGACGGCATGCTGCGCGAGGCGGAAACGCGGGCGCTGCTGGCAGGTGCGCGCTACCCGGCGCGTAATCCGGACCAGAACCTGGCCGACCTGCGCGCCCAGGTCGCGGCCAACCAGAAGGGCGTCGAGGAACTGCACAAGATGGTGGCGCTGTACGGCCTCGACGTGGTGCGCGCCTACATGGGCCATGTCCAGGACAATGCCGAGGAGGCTGTACGGCGCGTGATCGGCGCCCTGAAGGACGGCCATTTCGTGAACCAGCTCGACAACGGCGCCCGCATCGAGGTCGCGATCCGCGTCGACCAGGCCGCGCGCAGCGCCGAGATCGACTTCAGCGGCACCTCGGGCCAGCTGCCCAACAATTTCAATGCGCCGTCGAGCGTGTGCATGGCGGCGGTGCTGTACGTGTTCCGCACGCTGGTCGACGATGCGATTCCGCTGAATGCCGGCTGCCTGAAACCGTTGAAAGTGATCATCCCGCCCGGGTCGATGCTGAACCCGCATTACCCGGCCTCGGTGGTATCGGGGAACGTCGAGACCTCGACCTGCATCACCAACGCCCTGTACGGCGCGCTGGGTGTGATGGCGGCCAGCCAGGGCACGATGAACAATTTCACCTTCGGGAATGCGCGCTACCAGTATTACGAGACGATTTCGGGCGGATCAGGCGCCGGCCCCGGCTTCGACGGCACCGACGTGGTGCAGACCAACATGACCAACTCGCGCCTGACCGATCCGGAAATCCTGGAGTTCCGCTTTCCGGTACGGCTGGAGAGTTACGCGATCCGTCCCGGCTCCGGCGGGACCGGGCGCTGGCATGGCGGCAATGGCGGGGTACGCCGGATCCGCTTCCTGGAGCCGATGACGGCGGCGATTTTGTCGAACAATCGCCTGCATGCGCCGTTCGGCATGGCCGGCGGGGCGCCTGGGGCGAAGGGACGTAACCTGGTCGAGCGGGTGGATGGGCGGGTCGAGGAGCTGGGGCATATCGGAAAGACCGATATGGGGCCGGGGGATGTGTTCGTTATCGAGACACCGGGTGGTGGGGGCTATGGCATACCGTAACGGCTGAGCGTGCAACTTGGATTCCCGCGCAGGCGGGAACCCAAGTTCGTCGCGTATCTACAATGCCAATACGGGGCAATCACGTCGAAATACCGTACTTGCGCTTGGCCGCCGCAAACTCCGCCTCCAGCGCCGCCAGCCGCGGATGCGACGCATCCAGCCCGCGGATATGCGCCAGCTGCTCCCCGCACAAACTCCCCAGCGGCTCGTCCCACCCCATTTCCATCACCTGGCGCAAGATGCCGCCCACCAGCGCGATCATCACCTGCAGGTTGTTGGGCGCCATGTTGAGCGCTTCCAGCAGCGTCTGCACCGCGCCGCGCACGTCGCCCATGTTGCGCTTTTCGTCGGCGATGCCGAGCAGGATCTGGGCCTGGGCGCGCAGCTGCTTGACCATGCCTTCGGCCAGGTCGGGGCGGCCGGCATCCACGAACACTTCGGTGGCCTGGCGCGCCGTCGCGCCGGCGTCTTGCGGCGTCGCCGCGCCCAGTCCGGCCATCATCACGGCGGCGGCTTCGTCGTCGAGCTGGTGCGCCAGGCAGGCGCGCGCCAGGTCGGCCCGCACGGCGCCGGACAGCGCGCTGCCGCCGCGCACGGCGTCGACCGCCTGCTTCAGCTGCGCCACCGCGCCGGCGCCGTTGCCGCCGGCATCCTGCACCAGCGCGCCGGCGAGGGCGGCGCAGGCGGCCGTTTCGGGGGCGCCCTGCAGCGAGCGCTCCATGTCGCGGATGACGCCGCCGGCCGCCGGCGCGTCGCCCCTGGCGACCAGTGCCTTGACCAGGCCGAGGTGGTCCTCGGGCGTGCGGAATGCGGAATGGCGCGAGCGCGCCACGGCCTGGCGGTAGGACTGCTCGGCGGCGGCGGGGTCGCCGGCGTCGAGCGCGACTTCGCCCAGCCGGCGCAGGCGCCCGACCATGTGCGGCGAGAGCGCCACCGCGGCCGCCAGCACCTTCTGCGCCCCGGCGTGGTCGGCGCGCGCTGCGTGGCAGCGCGCCAGCAGGTCGTAGGCCGCCATCAGGCGCGGATCGTCGTCGATCAGGGCCTCGAGCAGCGCCGCCGCTTCGGCCATGCGTTCCTGCTCGACCATCGCGCGCGCCAGTCCGAGTCCGGCCCAGCCCAGCGGCCGGGCCGCCAGCACCTCGCGGTACACGCGTTCCGCTTCGCGCGGCTCGCGCAGCGAGGCGTGCAGCTCGGCGCGCAGGCGCGCGAAGTCGAAGGAGAAACGCGGCCTGGCGCCGGCGCCGTCGATGCAGGCCTGGATCGCGGCGCGTGGCTGGCCCTGCGCCGCCAGCTGGTAGGCCGGCAGCAGGGCGGCGCGGCGCTCGAGCGCGCGCGTGATGCGCTCGTGCAGCATGCCGGCGGTGAAGGGCTTGAGCACGTAGTCGGTGGGCGCCAGCTCGGCCGCGCTGACCACCTTGTCGCGGCCGCCCTCGGCGGTCAGCATGATGAAGATGGTCCAGGGCGGGATGATGCGCTCCCGTCGCAGGTCTTCCAGCAACTGCTGGCCGTCCTGGCCCGGGCTGCCGGCATGGGCGCCGCCGAGGTCGTATTCGCACAGGATCACGTCGAAGCCGCGGCGTGCCAGCTGCCTGACGGCGGTGCCGGCGTTGACGGCGAACTCGACGCGCGTAATGCCGGCCCCGTTGAGCATGTTCTGCAGGTTGGCGCGGATGCCCGGATTCGGGTCGACCACGAGTACACTCAGTTGAGTACTCAACTGGGTGTTCTGCAAGGCGTTTTGTGGCGTAGTTGGGCTGGTTTCGGGCATCGTCGTTCTCGTCTGTACCGCACTACAATAAGCGATTCCCCGTCACCCTGCCAAGCGTTCGGCGGCGCGGTGCCGCGGCCGGGGCGCTTCCAGAGTGTCAACAGTGGCCGACACTGTATAATAGCGGGCTATCTTTCACCCGCAGCCACGCTGCATCAACCGACTGTTTAGCCATGTTGATTCTGCCGGGTTCCAACGCCCTCTCTGCCTTCCGTAGCAACCGCCTCCTCACGCAACTGCAAGCCGTCGCCCCGACGATTGCCGCGGTGCAGGCACGTTACTACCACTTCATCGACGCCAGCAGCCCGCTCACCACGGAGGATACCGAGCGTCTGACGGCCATGCTCACCTACGGCGAGCCTGTGCCGGAAACGCAGTACGAGGGCGTGACCGAGGAGTTCTTCGTCATCCCGCGCCTGGGCACGATCTCGCCCTGGGCCTCGAAGGCCACCGACATCGCCCACAACTGCGGCATGGCCCACATCCACCGCATCGAACGCGGCGTGGCCTACACCGTGGTGCTGAAAAGCGGCATCCTCGGTACCGGCTTTGGCGCACCGAAGAAGCTGCCGGACAACGAGATCGCCTCGGTCTCGGCGCTGCTGCACGACCGCATGACGGAAACCGTGCTGCGCAACGCCGACCAGGCGCAGGCGCTGTTCACCGAACTCGAAGGCCGTCCGCTGGAATCGGTCGACATCCTGGGTAGCGCCGGCCGCCATGCGCTGGTGCAGGCCAATGCGGACATGGGCCTGGCCCTGGCCGAAGACGAGATCGACTACCTGTTCGACGCCTTCACCCGCGTGCAGCGCAACCCGACCGACGTCGAGCTGATGATGTTCGCCCAGGCCAACAGCGAACACTGCCGCCACAAGATCTTCAACGCCGAGTGGACCATCGACGGCGTCAAGCAGGACAAGTCGCTGTTCGGCATGATCAAGAACACCCACCAGCTGCAGCCGAAGGGCACCATCGTCGCCTACAGCGACAACTCGTCGATCATGGAAGGCGCGGAAGTGATGCGCTTCTTCCCGCAGACAACGGAAAACGGCGCCCACGAATACAGCCCGGCCACCCAGCTGACCCACACGCTGATGAAGGTCGAGACCCACAACCACCCGACCGCGATCTCGCCGTTCCCGGGCGCCTCGACAGGCGCCGGCGGCGAGATCCGCGACGAGGGCGCGACCGGCCGCGGCGCCAAGCCGAAGGCCGGCCTGACCGGCTTCACGGTGTCGAACCTGAACATCCCGGGTGCCGAACAGGCCTGGGAAACGCCGGCCTACGGCAAGCCGGAACGCATCGCCTCGCCGCTGCAGATCATGGTCGACGGTCCCCTCGGCGGCGCCGCCTTCTCCAACGAATTCGGGCGTCCGGTACTGGGCGGCTACTTCCGCACCTACGAGCAGAACGTCGGCAAGACCGCATTGGGCGACAACACTGTGTTCGGCTACCACAAGCCGATCATGATCGCCGGCGGCATCGGCAACATTTCGGACGAACACACCCACAAGAACGACATCCCGCCGGGCAGCCTGCTGATCCAGCTGGGCGGTCCCGGCATGCGCATCGGCATGGCCGGCGCCGCGGCGTCGTCGATGGCGACCGGTACCAACACCGCCGACCTCGACTTCGACTCGGTCCAGCGCGGCAACCCGGAGATGGAGCGCCGCGCCCAGGAAGTCATCAACAGCTGCTGGCAGCTGGGTGGCGCCAACCCGATCATCTCGATCCACGACGTCGGCGCCGGCGGCATCTCGAACGCCTTCCCGGAAATCACCAACGACGCCAAGCGCGGCGCCACCTTCGACCTGCGCAAGGTGCCGCTGGAGGAAAGCGGCATGTCGCCGCGCGAAATCTGGAGCAACGAGTCGCAGGAGCGCTACGTGCTGGCGATCTCCCCGGACGACCTCGGACGCTTCGCGGCCATCTGCGAGCGCGAGCGCTGCCTGTTCGCCGCGGTCGGCGTCGCCACCGAGGAGCGCCAGCTGCGCCTGGTCGACCCGCTGACCAACACCTCGCCGGTCGACATGCCGATGGACGTCCTGCTCGGCAAGCCGCCGAAGATGTCGCGCAATGTGGAGCACGTGAAGAACGAGTTCGCACCGGTCGACGTGACCGGCCTGGAGCTGGCGGAAGTGGCGCGTCGCGTGCTGCTGCTGCCGACCGTGGCCGACAAATCCTTCCTGATCACCATCGGCGACCGCAGCGTCGGCGGCATGAGCGTGCGTGACCAGATGGTCGGTCCGTGGCAGGTGCCGGTGGCCGACGTGGCCGTCACCACCATGAGCTTCGAAGGCTTCAAGGGCGAAGCGATGGCGATGGGCGAACGCACCCCGGCCGCCGTCATCGACGCTCCTAGCTCGGGCCGCATGGCCGTCGCCGAGGCGATCACCAACATCGCCGCCGCGCCGATCGCGGACATCACCGACATCAAGCTGTCGGCCAACTGGATGGCGGCCTGCGGCCAGCCGGGCCAGGACGCCGCGCTGTTCGACACCGTCAAGGCGGTCGGCATGGAACTGTGCCCGGCGCTGGGCGTGTCGATCCCGGTCGGCAAGGATTCGCTGTCGATGCGCACCACCTGGAACGACAACGGCGAATCGAAGGCGGTCATTTCGCCGGTGTCGCTGATCGTCAGCGCGTTCGCGCCGGTGGGCGACGTCCGCAAGACCCTGACCCCGCAGCTGCGCACCGACCTGGGCGACACCTCGCTGATCCTGATCGACCTCGGCCGCGGCAAGAACCGCCTCGGCGCCTCGGCGCTGGCGCAAGTCACCGGCCAGCTCGGCAACGAGACCCCGGACCTCGACAACCCGGCCGACCTGAAGGCGTTCTTCGCGGCCGTCCAGCAGCTGAACGCGGACGGCAAGCTGCTGGCCTACCATGACCGTTCCGACGGCGGCCTGTTCGCGGCCCTGTGCGAGATGGCCTTTGCCGGCCGCGCCGGCGTCTCGGTCAACCTCGACATCCTGACCATGGAAGGCGAGCACGCCTCCGACCACGGCGACGCCAAGAACTGGACGGCGCAGGTCGGCGAGCGCCGCAACGAGATGACGCTGCGCGCGCTGTTCAGCGAAGAGCTGGGCGCCGTGATCCAGGTGCGCCACGACGAGCGCAGCGCCGTGATGAATGTGCTGCGTTCATTCGAGCTCGGTGCCTGCAGCCACATCATCGGCAAGGTCAACGACCGCGGCGTGATCGAGTTCACCCGCGACACCAAGGTCATCTACCAGGAACGCAGGAGCAGCCTGCACCGCCTGTGGAGCGAGACCAGCTGGCGCATCGCGCGCCTGCGCGACAACCCGGCATGCGTCGACCAGGAATACGAGCGCCTGCTGGACGAGCAGGACCCGGGTTTCACGCCGAAGCTGGTGCACGACACCGAGGTCAACATCGCGGCACCGTTCATCGCGACGGGCGCGCGTCCGAGCGTGGCGATCCTGCGCGAGCAGGGCGTCAACTCGCACATCGAAACTGCCTGGGGCATGCACCAGGCCGGCTTCAAGGCGGTGGACGTGCACATGAGCGACCTGATCGCCGGCCGCGTCTCGCTGCAGGACTTCAAGGGCCTGATCGCCGTCGGCGGCTTCTCCTACGGCGACGTGCTGGGCGCCGGCGAGGGCTGGGCCAAGACCATCCTGTTCAACGCCGCGCTGAAAGAGCAGTTCGCCGCCTTCTTCGGCCGCGACGACACCTTCGGCATGGGCGTCTGCAACGGCTGCCAGATGATGAGCAACCTGAAGGGCATCATCCCGGGCGCCGAAGCCTGGCCGAAGTTCACCCGCAACAAGTCGGAACAGTTCGAGGCGCGCTTCGGCATGGTCGAGGTGCTGGATTCGCCGTCGATCTTCTTCCAGGACCTGGCCGGCACCCACGCGCCGCTGGCGATCGCCCACGGCGAGGGCTTTGCCGATTTCTCGCAGACCGGCGACCTGTCGAAGGTGGTGCAGACCTTGCGCTATGTCGACAATCGCGGCGCGGCGACCGAGGCGTATCCGTTCAATCCGAACGGTTCGCCGGGCGGCCTGACCGCGGTGACCACGCCGGACGGCCGCTTCACGGTGATGATGCCGCACGCCGAGCGCGTGCAGCGTACCGTGACCATGTCCTGGCACCCGGATGGCTGGGGCGAGAATTCGCCCTGGGCACGCATGTTCCAGAACGCGCGCAAGTGGGTCGGCTGATCTGACTTGATGTGATGCGTCACGAAAAAGCGCTCCCTCGGGAGCGCTTTTTTCATCGGCCTGCGCCGCGATGTCATGCCGGGTTATCGATCTCCGGAATCCCGCTGTTGCGGTCGGCATAGGCGGCCTTGAATGCCGGGCGCTGTTGCCAGCGCTGCCAGTAGGCGTCCAGATATTCGAAACGCTCGTCGAGCGGCGTGGCGATCACGGGGAATTTCGAGAACGCGATCGCGGTTGCCAGCGTGATGTCGGCGAACGTCGGCTGGTCGCCGCCCAGCAGCCATTGGCGGCCGTCCGACAGCTGCTTGTTGACCAGCGCGGCATGCGCGATGGCTTCCTTGCGGCAGTGCTCGCCCCATGCCTCGTTCTTGGTGAGTTCCAGCTTGAAACCCAGGCCGGTATGCAGCACGTGGAAGGCCGTGGTCAGGCGGTACAGGATGTGGACCCAGATGCGGTGGTCCCACATGCTGTCCAGGCCCTGTTCCAGCGGCGTGTCGCCGGTGAGCTTGCGGCCCGGGTAGGCCTGGTCCAGGTAACGGACCACGGCGGCGGTCTCGGAAATATAGCCGCCGTCGGCCAGTTGCAGGGTCGGCGTCTCGCCCCACTCGTTCATTTTCAGGTGGCGCCAGCCGCGCTGCTCGCCGACCGGCGTCATGTCATAGACAGTCTCTTCGAATTGGTCGGCAATTCCCTTTTCGTGCATGAACAGGCGCAGCCGCTGGGGGTTGGGGAATGCGGATGGCGACGTAAAGATACGGAGTTTGGTAGTCATTCGGGCGGTTCCTTGGTCGTGTTGTCCATGAGGCCTTGCCGCGATGCGAAGGGCCGGCCTCACCGTCTGCTTGAGGAAGCAATGCACAGACTGTACCAGTCCTGCATGGAAGTCATCGCACGATCGCTTGCGCCCGGTCGCCACGCGTTTGCGCTGCAACAGCACCGGCGTCGCCTTGCCCCTGACGCGGGAACTGTCAGCCTTATCGATGAGTCCAAACCATGCACGCGAAAACGGCGACGGGAGGTGAGACAATGGGAACGCGACTGGGTGAGCTGGTGGAGCGCTTCGGCGGGCAACTTGCGGGTCGTGCCGACGTCGAGGTCGCAACGATCGCCTCGCTCGAGCGCGCGGGGGCATCGGATATCAGCTTCCTGAGCAACAGCAGGCTGCGTCCCCAGGCGTTGCAGAGCCGGGCCGCCGCCCTGATCCTGTCGCCCGCCGACGATGACGCGGTGGCAGCCGGTTACCCGGGCGCCCGCATCGTCACCGCCCATCCCCATGCGTATTTTGCGCACGCCGCGCAATACCTGGTGCGGGCGAGCGAAGCACCGGCGGCGGGCGGCATCCATCCCACGGCGGTGGTCCACGGCACGGCACGCGTCGATCCCACGGCCCGCCTCGGCCCGCACGTTACGGTAGAGGCCGGCGCGACAATCGGTGCGCACGCCGTCATCGATGCCGGCTGCTACATCGGCCGCGACGCCGTCATCGGCGACCATACCCACCTGTTCGCCAACGTGAGCTTCCACGCGCGCTGCGTCATCGGCGCACGCGGCATCGTCCATTCCGGCGCCGTGATCGGCGGCGACGGCTTCGGCTTTGCCGTGGAAGACGGCGTGTATCTAAAAATCCCGCAAGTCGGCCGCGTGCGCATCGGCGACGACGTCGACATCGGTGCCAGCACCACGGTCGACCGCGGCGCCTTGGATGACACCGTCATCGAGGATGGCGTCAAGCTCGACAACCAGATCCAGATCGGCCACAACTGCCGCATCGGCGCCCATACGGCCATGGCCGGCTGCGTCGGCGTGGCCGGCAGCGCGGTCATCGGCCGGCACTGCACCTTCGGCGGCGCTGCCATGGTCAACGGCCACATCGACATCTGCGATCACGTCGACATCACCGCCGGCACGCTGGTGGCGCATTCGATCAGGGAACCCGGCCGCTACACCGGCTACTACCCGATCACGCGCAATGCCGAGTGGGAGCGCAATGCCGCGCTGCTGCGCAACCTGCCGGCACTGCGCGACAAGATCCGAGCGCTGGAACGTGCGCTCAAGGCGCTGAGCGGCGGCGAGGACTGACGGTGCCTCAGAGCGAGACGCCGATCGTCAGCGTGACCACGTAGCCGTTGATCGCGTCGCCGCTGACCGACGCGGTCTGTAGCGAGACGCCGTCGCTGAACACGTTGTCGGTGGCGTAGCTGATACTCGACAGGTTGCGTGAACTGCTGGCGTAGGCAGTCGTCGAATACGCTTCGTTGAGCGTCGCCATCGGAAACGTGAATTGCGAGGTCTTGACGCGGTTGGCGGCGCTGGTGGCCTTGGCCAGGCTGGGGTAGACCTCGAAGTGGATGTGCGGCATGCGGCCGGCGTAGCAGCCGGGGAAGATGGTGGTAAAGGTGACGATGCCGCTGCTGTCGGCTTCCTGCACGCCGCGCAGGTAGTTTTCCTTGGTGAGGCCGGTGGCATAC
>JAKOOD010000644.1 GCA_022701635.1 Burkholderiaceae bacterium
CCGGCGAGGAATTGCTGAAGGAAGGGCGCTACCTGTTGAAAGCGGCGAGCGACCTCGAAAGCCGGGTGCGGCGCGTCGCCTCCGGCTGGGAGACCGAATTCGCGATCGGGGTCGATTCGGCGCTGTCACCGCTCGGACTGCAGGACGACATCCGCGCCTTTTACGAAGCGGCCGACCAGACCCGCTTGCGCATCGTCAAGGAAGCGCTGTCCGGCACCTGGGAGAGCCTGCTGGACCGGCGCGTCGACCTGCTGGTGGGCGCCGCCGGCGAAGGCCCGTCCGGCGGCGGCTATACGGCCGAACCGCTGGCGCACATGAGCTTCGTGTTCGTGGTGGCCCCCAGCCATCCGCTGGCGCGCGTGCCGCACCGCCTCGGCAAGGCCGACCTGGCCCCCTACCGCGCTGTCTCGGTCGCCGATTCGGTGCGCACGCTGCAGGCGCGTACCGTCGGCCTGCTGTTCGGCCAGGACACCATCACCGTGCCCGACATGCAGACCAAGTACGAATTCCAGCTGGCCGGCCTCGGGTTCGGCTTCCTGCCCGAAGCCTGGGCGCGCGCCGATATCGCCGCCGGCCGCCTGGTGGCCAAGGCGGTCGAGGAACCCAAGCCGGACGAGACTTTATACCTGGCCTGGCGCACCGGCGAGGATGGCGCCGCGCTGCGCTGGTGGCGCGAGCGGATGCGTAGCCATCCGCCGCTGGCGCGCATGTTGACGCGCATGCCGACGATGCACTGTCCGGTCGAGCGCGACGCCGGCGCCTGACGATGGCGGATCAGGACGGCATGGCGGCCGCGGCCCTGCAGGTTGACCGGCATGTGGTCGACGCCAAGCCGCGCCGTGCACCCGAAATAAGCCAGCAGCGCCTGGCGACCGGCGCCAGGCCGGGCACGAAGCCGCCGATGGCCGCCAGCCAGTACGCGCGCATGCGCCAGCGCAAACCGGCGACGCCTGCAACCCTTATCGTGGCAGCGGGATATGCAGGAACGGTAGCACGGCAGGAACCACGCCCGCACCACACCGGTGCAGATCCACCTTCTCAAGCTTCGGGAGCCTTCTCATGACGACGATGACGACCAACTACGTGACGACCGCGGACGGCGTCCGCATTTTCTACAAGGACTGGGGCCACGGCATACCCATCGTGTTTTCGCACGGCTGGCCGCTCAGTGCCGACTACTGGGACGCGCAGATGATGTTTTTCCTGGCCCAGGGCTACCGCGTCATCGCCCACGACCGGCGCGGCCACGGGAGGTCGAGCCAGGTGTCGGACGGCCACGACATGGACCACTATGCCGACGATCTGGCGGCCGTGGTCGACCACCTCGGCCTGCTCGGGGCGATCCACATCGGCCACTCCACCGGCGGCGGCGAAGTAGTGCGCTACCTGGCCCGCCACGGCCAGGGCCGCGCCGCGAAAGCCGTACTCATCGCCGCGGTGCCGCCGCTGATGGTGCGCACCGACGCCAATCCTGGCGGCCTGCCGAAGGAAGTGTTCGACGACTTCCAGCGCAACACCGCCACCGACCGCGCCCAGTTCTACCTGGACATCGCCAAGGGGCCGTTCTACGGCTACAACCGTCCCGGCGCCCAGCCGAAGGACGGCATCATCGCCAACTGGTGGCGCCAGGGTATGGAAGGGTCGGCCAAGGCGCATTACGACGGCGTGGTCGCGTTCTCGCAGACCGACTTTACCGAAGACCTCAAACGGATCACGATCCCGGTGCTGGTGCAGCACGGCGACGACGACCAGGTCGTACCCTACGCCAACTCGGCACCGCGCACGGCCGAGCTGTTGCCGAATGGGACGCTGATCACGTATCCGGGGTTCCCGCATGGGATGCCGACCACCCATGCGGACCAGATCAATGCCGATATTCTGGCGTTTATCCGACGTTAGTGCCAACGCCGTCCCCGCACAGGCGGGGACCCATGCTGAAAAACAGGACTCGGTACATCGAAAGCGACTTCAAAGCTTCAGGCATACCGTATTCGGAAGCTCGGTATGGGTTCACGCCTGCGCAGAAGGTCGTTGCCGGCACTGCCGGCAACGACGCGCTGGGCTAGCGCTCCGGTTCATATGGCCAGGGCTTAAACTTCCGCCCTACTCCCCGGCGACACCCCACGCATCGACTTGTTCGCCTCGGTAGACGGACCCGGCTGCGCCGCCTTCCTGATCACGATCGGCACCGACTTGTAGGAAGGCGTACCACTGCGCTCGTCGAAGTTGGTCAGCGCCACCAGGCTGTTCGCTTCCGGGTAGTAGGCAGCCGCAGACCCGCGCGCAATATCGTAGGTTACCGCCACGAAGTTGCGCACGATGCGCGCTTCGCCGCCCTGCTCGCCATCGGTGACCGCCTCGATGTCGACCATGTCGCCATGTTCGAGGCCGCGCTCGGCGAGGTCGGCCGCGTTGACGAACACCACGTCGCGGCGCCCGGTCACGCCGCGGTAGCGGTCGTTCTTGCCGTAGATCGTGGTGTTGTACTGGTCGTGGCTGCGCACCGTGGCCAGCACCA
>JAKOOD010000648.1 GCA_022701635.1 Burkholderiaceae bacterium
CGGTGCTGCGCTGAGATCGAGGAGGTAGCGCAGCCCGCGTGACCTCTGCAAGCATCGCGTCGCCACCGCCAGAACATGCGTCGTCCTCGCGAAAGCGGGGACCCATGCTGGATGACGGGATTCGGCACGTCGGCAGCACGCGGAGGCTTCAGGAATACCCGCTTCGAAGGCTCGGCATGGCCCCCGCCTTCGAGGGGGTGGCGGCTTATCGCAGCGCGATGCGCCGCCGCTCGCGCGCCGACTGGTAGATCGCCTCGATGATGCGGATGTCGCGCAAGCCTTCCTCGCCGGCGACGATCGGCTCGCGGTTCTGGCGGATGCACTGCGCCAGGTGGTCGAGCTGGCCGGCCCACATGGTCGCCCCCGCCCGCAGCCCGGTCGTGGGCGGCGGCGTGACCGGCTCGCCCATCCCGCTGCCCACGCGCAGGCGGATGCCCTGGTAGCTGGTCGCCGGCTCCAGCTCGATCCTGCCTTTGTCCCCCATCAGCAGGATGTGGTTGCGGTTGGCGCTATACATCGACATGCACGAGCCCAGTACGCCGGACGGGAATTCCAGCTCGAACTCGATCATGTCCTCGACTTCACGGAAGCGCGGATCGCTGCGGTCGGTGCGCTCGGTGGCGTACACGCTCACCGGTTCCTCGCCCGTCATGTAGCGCGACGCATTGAGCGCATAGATGCCGATGTCCATCAGCGAACCGCCGCCCGACATCGCCTTTTTCAGGCGCCAGGCCGACGGATTGCCGGCCACGAAGCCGTGCTCCGAGCGGAAGTAGCGCAGCTTGCCGATCTCGCCGGCGCGTGCGCGGCGGATCGCTTCCAGGTTGTTCGGCTCGAAGTGGCAGCGGTAGCCGATCATCAGCTTCTTGCCGGCCTGCCTGCAGGCGGCGATCATGGCCTCGCATTCGGCGCTGGAGACCGCCATCGGCTTTTCGCACATCACGTGCTTGCCGGCCCTGGCCGCGCGGATCGTGTATTCGGCGTGCATCGATACTGGCAGGCAGACGTAGACCACGTCGATGTCCGGGTTGTTGCGGATGCTGTCGTAGTTCTGGTAATTGTAGATGTGGGTTTCGGGGACGCCGTATTCGGCCGCGACGCGCCTTGCTTTCGCCGGGTCGCCGCTGACCAGCGCCACCAGCCGGCTGTGCTGGCAGTTCTTGAACTGCGGGATGATGATGCCGAGGCCATAGCCGCCCAGGCCGACGATGGCATAACCGATCTTGCGATCCTCGGCCGCGGCAAACGCCGGTGCGCCGATCGCCGATGCCGCCAGTGTGCCGCCGGCGGCCAGCATGAGGCCGCGTCGATTCAGATCCACCATCATCACTCCCTTTTTTGCTTACGAAGAGAAATCGATTTCAAGAATGGAATGATTGTAATATAAATACGCTCCAGCACGGCAGCAAGTGCGCTTGCGGCGACCGTCATGACGGCGAGCTACAGGCAGACGATGACAACGAAGGCCGCATAGCGTACCGGTGTCGGCTTCGGCAGCAGCGGCTGGTGCAGGGGCGTCGCCGCGACAGCGATTATCAGCATGACGACCGGGAAATGGAAAAGAAGGCGGATGCAGCGAGATGCGCAGGTCGTGAGTTCTGGAATTTGAAGACCGGGACGAAGCCGGGAGGGACGTTAGCGGGTTCTATCATCAGGTTGCACTCTACCCATTTTTCACCAACGTCAAAAACTCTGAAGGTCAGCTTGTGGCCGGTTGCTGTCCTCTAGTGTACGGCAGGAGCCGACTCGGAGCGGACAGTTCACCTATTCATCGTTTAGTTCGAGCTGTTCCGGCAGTAACGTTCTGTCCTCGAATGGTCCGAGCTCTTCTCTTGCCATCAGCACGAGCTTTTCTATTTCTGTGAACGGCAGTCCTTCAGAAAACAACGAGATGGTTAACGAATGATCAGCATCGTATCGGAATACTTCGGCGAGAACGTTCCAACTCTCGTCCGTGCGTTCTAGCCCCAGGCCGTCTCGGATAACGTCGGACGCTAATTGATACCGATACTGCATCGTGTTCTCCAGTAATCAATGTCTGCTTGTGGCTGATCTCGGCCGCTCGAGTCAGCATCGCAGGTTGCCGAACTGGAAAAGTCGCGGACTGTCACGACAGGCCCTCGCGCCCTCGAGCGGACGTCGGGCAGGGAGCGCACCCTTACGGCACCGGATTGCCGCATTTCCACGAAATATCCATGAGTTCTGGTTTACGTGAACAGAAGACGCTGACACAAGAATTACCTGACACTACCAACCACTCGCGACGTTCAGTCTCAAAAGACTGAAGTACATCCTCTTCTGTCGACCAGCCGCCATTCTTCACTTCCAGCACATGACTTCCACCTACGAAGGTCCTGGACAGCCAGTAGCGCGCTAAGTCTATCTCATCGACAAGACGGAAGCCTGATGGCTGCATGAAGTGAACTTTGAGTCCTTGAATAATTCCTTCTTCGTTTTGTGAGCACGCCAGAGTAATGTTTAAGTTACCGTCAAGATAGGTAAGCGACTCGACATCTGATCCGAAGTCGACACCGCTTGTCGGTGCGAATGGTTGTGTTTCTATCTGCATCTATTTCTTCCCAAGCATTCAACACGTACAGTCGGTGATCGCCAACGTATTTCAGTCCAACGTCTGCTTGTGGCCGAGTGCCGACTGCTAGTCGGCAGCTCTCGAACCTACGCTGGCGTTTGAGCTACGGCGAGCACGAATACGATGTCATTCGGCAGGCCGATATCGTAGTCCACAGTACAGGCATCGTGCGTAACTCGTCGAGTGAGCGATTCGCCGCACTTATTGACCTGCCAGCACGTCCACATCGTGAACGACCAGCCCGCTATGGCCTTGCAGACTCAGGCGCATCAGCCCCTATCGCGCGGTTGATGGCCGCGACGATCGGCTTCAGGCTCGACTCGTCATAGCCACGGAAGACTTCGACGATCCGGCCATCCGAACCGATGATCACCATGTGCGGGATGCCGTTCACGCCGAATGCATCGCGTGCCTTATGCTCGGGATCGTAGGACATGGCGATATCGAGCGTCTTCATCGCGCGCACAAGCTTGCGGAAGGTATCGTCGTCTTCCGTGTTGATGGCTACCACCTGGAGGCGGCCCTTGGCTGCCTTCTGGACGTGGTACAGGATGGGCAACTCCTTCAGGCAGTACGGGCACCAACTTGCCCAGAATGAGATAACGACGGCTTTGCCGGCGTAGTCCTTCAGGCGAACCGGTTCGTCCTTGAGCGTGACGCCGAGATTGTCGGGTGCGATCTCGCCTGCGACCGGCATGGCCGCCGACGCAAGGGTCGACATGGTGAAGCAAAGCGAGACGCAGAGACGTGAAAGAAAGGATGAACGGGTCATGGTATCGATCGAGCTTGAAATGTATGCCGGAAGCAAAGCGCATCGCACAGTCGCGATTGCTGTCCTTGCGGATAGATCGTGGGCATGACTGTTCGGTTCTGACCTTCCTGGCTATTCAGGAAAGCATAACAGGTTGCCGAATGAGAAAAATCACGAAGTGTCACGGAGGGCAGGCGGCCGACCCAGAGCAGGACGTTTGCCCGTCAATAGTGATCAGCGATTCTGTCTACAGCCGAAACCTTGCATCCCTTCGGACAAAATATTGTCAGAGTCTCCGAGTGCGGGTTCACCGTGCCCCATTCGCGCGTCATTTTCCAGCTCGGTAGTTCATCGCTGTCTTCGCTCCCCGGAGTGACAGCAAAGGACCAATGTCCTGAGTAAAATGCATGGAGCAGAAGGGCTGGTTCGCCCTCAGCAGTTTGAATCTCTAACGTGGCTACATATCCTTGCTGTGCCAATTTTGGATGACTGGTCGTGTTGAACTCGTCCGTCTCGCCTCCAATGCCTCTGCAACAGATCATTCGGTCGCTTGCCCCCCAGAAGACTGCAGCAACAGTGTCGTCCGAGGGCTTTACGTCCTTGCTCTTCTTGAAAAACACGTCATTCCTCTCAGAATTATGCATACTCCGTCAACGTCCGCTCCTGGTCGGTTGCAGATGTATTGCAGCGTCTGCTCAAGACCCATTACGGGCATCTACCTGACTTTTTCCCCTGAGCATATCTGTCAACGCTTCGTCAACATCGCAACTACGCTTTGCGGCGCTTCGTCACCAAAGAAGCGTAGGTGATTTTGCGCGCTCTCCATGGCGACGGCTGAGCTTCGTGAGAATAGCGCTAGTTCGTAAGTCGTCAATGCGGCGTCGATGTCATCGGGATAATTGCAAAGCGCATGCGCGAGTTCTGCACCGTCGAACAGTGCAAGGTTTGCGCCTTCGCCTGCAAATGGTGACATCAAATGTGCAGCATCACCAACCAGCGTGACACCAGGGATTCGTTTCCACCGATGGTCTACCGGCAACGTATATATGGGCCATACGGCCGGCGCAGTATCGCTTGCAGTTACCAGCGCGAGAAGCCGTGCGTCCCATCCAGCAAACTCCATTGCGATACTGTTGAGCGCGTTTGTTCTACGATTAAAATCAATGGCGGCGAACCATGATTCAGGCTTATTCAAAGCAATATAGGTCTGCAGCACGCCGTTCGCGTGGTGATGCGCCAGTATCGCTCTGCCTGGCGCCACCGCCATCAAGGTGCCCGGGCCGATGGCCGCCGTGCTTTCGGGATGATTCACTGGACCATCAAAGAGGCGGTTCTCGACAAAGGACGTGCCGCTATATCGTGGCGTGGCGGATGAGACCAGAGACCGTACTCGCGACCATGCTCCGTCGGCCCCAACGATCAAATCAGTTTCAACCGTAGAGCTATTTGCAAAGACTAATCGATGCCGCCCGTTAGCAAGTTGAATAGCCTGTGTGAGCTTGCTTCCCCACCGGATGGCACCGGCTGGCAGGGAAGCGATTAAAAGGTTTCGCAAAGCACCTCGCTCAACTTCGGGCCTTGTACTAGAGTCCGAGCCCGGCTTGTCAAGCAACACAGTACCGTGTTTGTCAACGATACGCTTGGCATCTTCGCCAGGTAATGCAAGCGCAAGAAACGCATCGTAAAGGCCCGCTGCTTTCAGCGCTGACTGGCCGTTGTACTCGTGAATATCGAGCAAGCCACCTTGAGCCCGTGCTGTGGACGACGCTTCGCCTTCGTAAATGATGGATGGTATGCCGTTGAGGTGCAAAACACGCGCAAGCGTCAAACC
>JAKOOD010000652.1 GCA_022701635.1 Burkholderiaceae bacterium
GGCACCTGCTGGTGGGCGACACCACCGCCCTGCCGGCGATTGCGCGCCGCCTGGAAGAACTACCGGCCGGCGCGCGCGCCGTGGTGGTGGCGATGGCGGATGCCGCCGACCGCCGCGACCTGCCGACGGAGGCCGACGCCGACATCGTCTGGGTGGACAATGCCGATGCGCTGGTAGCGGCGCTGCAGGCGTGGACGCCGCCGGCCGGTCAGGGCGTGGCCTGGGGCGGCGGCGAAGCGCAGGCGATGGCACGGGTGCGCACCATCCTGAATGAGAAAGGGGTGCCGCGCGAACTCACCAGGGTGTCGGCGTACTGGAAACGCGGGGTGGCGGATCACCACGAGACGCTGGAGTAATTAGCGGTACTCGACGTAGTAGCAAGGCTGCGCTCGCGCAACACACGGCAGCGCATCAACGTCGCCCCCGCGCAGGCAAGGGCCCAAGTTGCACGCGTGTCGATCATGCAAGCGGAACTTGGGCCCCCGCCTGCGCGGGGGCGACGCTTTGACGCTAACGGTGCCAACTGGAGGCGGCGAGATACAAACCGCCCCCGCACCTTACGCCGCGCTCTTGCCCGACAAGCGCTTCAAGCGCTCCAGCGCCGTCTCGCCGCCGTTGTCCGGCTGGCTCGCCGACTTGCGGATCGCATCCAGCTCGGCCTGCTGGTCGAGCGGCTTCTGGCCGATGTCGGCGACGATGCGCAGGCCGGCCGCTTCGTTGCTGACGTTCTGGGCGCGGCGCGTGAGCGCGTTCAGCGCGGTCGATCCGGCCTTGACGCCGGACAGGCCGGCCAGCTGGCTCTGGCGCTCCATGCGCAGTTCCTGCAGTTCCTTCTGGGCTTTGGCCGCGGCCAGCGACTGGATCGCCTTGCGCGCCTGGGCGTCGAATTCGGCCAGCTGCTTGCTGAGCGCATCGACGATCTTCTGCAGTTCGTCCATGTAGGCCCTGGCGTCGGCTTCCTCCTGGATTTCCTGCGGCAGGCGCGCCTTGTTGGCTTCCAGCTCGTCGCAGAACATGGTGACCGTGGCTTCCGAAATCGTGCCGGCGGCCAGGCGTTCGGCCAGCGTGTCGGCGGCGCGTTCGTCGCTCGCGATCAGCGTCTGCAGGTTCACCACGTCCTTGTGCTCCTTGTCGAACGAGGCGCGCGCGGTCGCCAGCAGCTGGGCGGTGTCGCGCAGGGTGTCGACCAGGCGGTCGCGGTCGGCCTCGGTGGCGGTCTCCGGATCGAAGTTGGCGATGGCTTCCGAAATCCGGTTGCCGAGGGCGCCGAAGTGCTTCGATACTAGCCGTGCGGTCAGGCCCCATCCACTCGCGTTGCTCATGTCCTTGTTCCTTTCGTTGGTCAAAAAGTCGGGTGCTGCTCGGTTGCTGCTCGGTTACTGTTCGGTTGCTGCTTGGTTACTGCACCACCACGCGTTCCGGCTCCAGAGGAATGCCGATCACGAAGTCGACGTGGATGCCGCGCCGGCCGCTGTCGCCGTCGACGCTTTCGATGATCTCGGTACTGATCAACAGGTACTCGCGGCCGCCGTCGGCCAGCGTGCGCACGTAGGGCATGTAATACAGCTGCTGGCGCAGCCCGCGCACGCCGCCAGCATCGTCGATGCGCGTTTCGCGACCGGTGAAGGGGGTCACGAAACCGGCATTGCCGTGGCCGGCGTCGCGGGTGTACTCGAGGCGGTCGGCATCGCCGAAGACCGTGGCCAGCGCGGCCGCGTCCAGCATGTCGGCAAGCTGCTCGCGCCACAGCGTGTAGCTCGGGTCGCCCAGGCCGTAGCCGGCGACGCCCGTGTAGGCATCCTGGTCGTCGGCGCTTTCCGGGATCACGCGCGCCAGCTGGGTGCAGTACAGGATCTCGGCGATGGCGCCATCGTCCGCGCTGAACACCTGCAGGAATTTTTCCTTCGCATCGAGGTCGCCGGTGGCCAGGTACAGGCGGAACAGGCCGGCGTCGGGCTCCAGGCGGATCTGCGAGATCGCCAGCACGCGGGTGTCGCCGTCGGCCGGCATCGCGATCAGCGAGCCGCTGGCCTGGGCGCGGATCAGCGGCGAGCGCTGCAGCTGCACCAGGCTGCCGATGCGCGCGCCCATCGGGAGTTTGTCGTCCGCGCGCGTGTCACTGGTCACACCCTGCTTGCCGGCGATACCGCGCACGTAGCTGAACACGTCTTTCCAGGCCATCTGCTCAATTCCTCTCGAACGAATAATTCGGTTTGTCGGCGGCGCGCTTGGCGCGCGCCCGCATGATCCATTTGTAGGCAATCCACCCGGCCAGGGCCAGCACCAGCAGCACGGCCACGGTGCCGAACACGGAAGCGCCGCCCGATTTCGGCTGCGACTGCGGCAGCGGCTGGGCCGGCGCGGCCCCGGGCTGGGCCACCGGGCCGCCGACACTGCCGACGCTGCCGACGCCGCCGTTCCAGGACGGCGCCGGCGCCGGCGCCTGGGCATCGCCGCGCTGCCCTTGCGAATGCGCGTTGCTGGCGGCGTGGGCGGCGGCGTTGGCCGCGGCGTTCGCGATCACGGCGCCGGCGATCACGCGGCCGAGGTCGCCTCCGGATGGCTGCCTGCCGTAGCCGTTGTTATTGCCGTAGCCGTTGTTATTACCGTAGCCACGGCCCGGCGGCGGCAGGTTGTCCGCCTGGCGCGGGATGTCGTCGCGGCGCAGCGGCGGTGCGTTCCGTGCGGCGTCGCGAGCGGCCTGCGCGGCACGCCGCTCGTCCAGCGTGCGCAGGGCGCGGGCCGCGGCGGCGTCGCGGTCGAGCTTTTGCGACAGCGCCGAATCGGAGCGGCGCGTATCCGCTGGCGCCGCCCGGCCGAAGGAACCGAAGCTGCCGCTGCCGGCCCTCGACGGCGCGTCCGCCTGCGACGCCGAGGATGACGAGCGCTTGCCAAAGGCGCCGAAGCTGCCTTTCGACGGCGACGGCGACGGTGACGAGCGCTGCGACGAAAAGCCGCTCTTGAACGAGCCCGGACTTGAGGGCGAGGCGCCGGCCATGCCGTGTGCCAGCGGCAGCAGCAGCGATAGCACCAGCAAGGCATGGAAGCACTTCGGCGCGGATTGCGGAGCGTATCTCTGGGCAAGCTTCAACATGGTCAGGGTCGCCGTCAAAAGTTACAATGAGGATAACAAACAGCATGTTGACATGCACCGGTAAAATAATCAAAGGATTACCATATGACCCGCCGCTACCTCGACATGAATCAACACGACGCACTCTACACTGTGGCGCGCAAATACCCCGGCGGCCTGGATGCGCTGGCGCGCGAGCTGGGCATGTCGGCCAACGTCCTGCGCAACAAGCTGGCGCCGAGCATCGCCTCGCACTACCCGTCGTTCGAGGAAGTTTCGCTGATCGTCGAGTGCTGCCACAAGGCCGGGATGGCGGATGCCCTGCTGCCGCTGCACGCGCTGCTGGTCAGGCACGGCATGGCGGCCTTCGTGGTGCCGCAGCCGGCAACGGCGCGCCAGGACGACCTGTCGCAGACCGTATGCCGGGTCATGAGCGAAGTGGGCGCGGTGGCCGAAGCGGTGTCGGAGGCGCTGATGGATGGGGAGATCACGGCGGCCGAGGCCGACCTGATCGAGCGTGAGTTCCACTCGGCCCTGTCGGCGCTGGGCGCCTGGCGCGCGCGGCTGCGCAAGGACAGCGCGGCCGGGATCTGCTGAAGCTGCCTGGCCGGACGCCCGGCGTCAGGCGCGCCGGCCCGAGCGGCGGCGCAGCAGCAGCATGGCCGCAATGCCGACGCCGCTCAGCCACAGCGAAGCCGGTTCCGGGACTTCGCCCGTGGGTTCGAGCGTCGCCACCGGAACGGCCGGCGGTGTCACGGGAGCCAGCACCGTGCCGGGCAGCGTGGGCGCCGGTACGATAGGTTCCGGTTCCGGCTGGACGGTGTCGGCCAGTTCGATCGGCGGCGCGACCGGTACCGGTGCCGGTGCCGTGTCGGCCGGGCTGGCGCCGCGCGGCGTTTCGGTGGTCGCGCCGCCGGTGCTGGCGGTCTGCGTCGGCAGGCTGCCCGGCGTGGTGGTGGTGCCGCGCGGGATTTCGCTGGTCGAACCGCCGGCGCTGGCGGTCTGGGTCGGCACCCTGCCCGGATCGCTGGTCGAACCGATCAGGGCGCTGCTGCCGCCGGTCACCGCGGTCGGCGTGCCATACGACGGGCCCGGATAGGATCCCGACGGCACGCCGCCAGGGACACCGCCCGGCGGCTGCCAGCCTTCGCCACCAGTCACCGCCAGCAGGCCGGCGCCGTTCGGGAAGCTCAGCAGCTGGTGGGCGTAGCGGCCGCCATCGCCGGTGAATGGCGCAGCGACCTGCAGCGGCCCGCCGTCGCCGCCATCGTCGACCGCCGCATCGAGTTCTTCCTCGCTCGGCGCGCCGGCTTCCACCGGCTGCATCGCCACCTCGGAGATGCGGTTGCCGCAGCGGCCGCGGATTTCGCTCTTGCCGTCCGACAGCAGGGTTTCGCCTTCGGCCAGCATCACCTTCTTTGCGGTCCAGTAGACCTGGTCACCCTTGCGATAGGACACGTGCACCGCGCGCGGCTTGGCGACCTTGACCGGATGCGCCTTCGCCACCTCGAACGAGGCATAGTGGGCGGCCACCACCTTGTCGGTCCGGATGACCTGCGCCAGCTCGGCGCGTCCCGACACGCCACCCGCCACGATCGAATACGGATAGATGCGGCGCGCACCGGCCGGCAGCGCCGCGGTCCCGGCCTCGACTGCCGCAGCCGGCCGCGCCGATGCCTGGGCCGCCGCGGCGAACACACCCTCCCGGCTGTTGGACTGCAGCGAAGGCGCATGTCCCTGCAACAGCACGCCCGCGCATGCCGCCATGCCCAGCAGCGCCACGACAAGGGCGCGCTTCTTGAGGCGGAGACCTTCTCTGCTACGGCGGATGTAGGCAGTACGCTGATTCATTCGGGCAACCTGGGTAGGAGTGATCCTACAGGTTAGATGATTCCTAGTTGCAAATCTATGGCTTCAGGCAATTTTTTGCCAAATACGTTGCAAAAATGCTGAATAAATTGATGAATTTGACAGCAGAATTGCCGATGCGCACTAGCCGTTGATCTGGCCACCGGGCGTGGTCTGCAGCGGTCAGGGTCAGGATTGCAGGCTCAGCCGGCCTGCGCGGTCGAGCAGGTAGCGGTCGAAGTCGCGTGCCAGGAACAGCTGGCCGCGGTAGGCCATGCGCGCTTCGGCCTCGACCGCGCCGATCGTCAGCGGACCGCTGTCCTGGTAGCGCGGGCTGAAATGGGTCAGCACCAGGTTCGGCACCGCGGCCGCCTGGGCGGCGCTGGCCGTCATCTTGGCCGAGCTGTGCTGCGGTCCGGGGCCGACCTTGTCCAGCACGTCTTCGGTGTAGGTGGCTTCGTGGATCAGCACCTCGGCCGTGCGCGCTTCCTCCACCAGCAGCTGCGGCCTGTCGTTGTCGCCGCCGACGATGATCTTGCGTGCCTTGCGCGGCGCCAGCAGGAAGTCGTCCGCATACAGGACGCGGCCATCGTCCAGCGCGACGTCCTCGCCCCGTTGCAGGCGGCCCCAGGCCGCTCCCGGCGCGACCCCGGCGGCGCGCAGCCGGGCGCTGTCGAGGCGGCGCTCGACGCTGCGCTCGGTGAAGGCGTAAGCCCAGCACGGCACCCGGTGCGACAGCGCGATCGCGTGCACGCGCAGGTCGGGCAAGGGCTCGGCCCCTTGCAAGCGCCCGACGTCGACGAACTCGACCGGGAATGGCAGGCCCAGCTCGCTGGTGGCCATCACCCCCTGCAGGAAGGCGCGCAGCGGCGCCGGGCCGACGACGCACAGCGGCGCGCTGCGGTTCTGCATGCCGGCGCTGGCCAGCAGCCCGGGCAAGCCGTAGCAATGGTCGCCGTGCATGTGGGTGATGAAGACGGCGCGCAGCGTGTGCAGCGACCAGGCGCTGCGCAGGATCTGGTGCTGGGTGCCCTCGCCGCAATCGACCAGCGACCAGTGCGGGGCGCCATGGGTACGCAGCGCCAGTCCGCTGACGTTGCGTGCCTTGCTGGGCATGCCGGCGCCGGTGCCGAGAAATTGGAATTCCATGGGAGCCATTATGCCGTGGATTGGGTATGATACGCGCCATGAGCCAGGACGATTCCCTTTCCCCCGATGCATTCGCGGCGCTGCAAGCCCGCTTCCAGCAACAGTCGCGCAAGGCGCAGGCCTACTACACGGTCATGCACGAAGCCGGCAAGATCCTCGGCGGCGACGCCGCGGCCGATGCCTGGATGAACGCGCCGCTGGCGGCGCTGGGCGGCCAGACCCCGGCCGCGCTGGTCGGCGCCGGCC
>JAKOOD010000423.1 GCA_022701635.1 Burkholderiaceae bacterium
CTGGACCGGCATCGGCGCCATGCTCGGCTACGTGGTCTTCGGCTACCTGGCCGAAAAGGTCGGCCGCCGCATCTCGTTCGCGATCTTCTTCATCGGCATGACCATCATGGTGCCGGTATTCACCTTCGGCGCCGGCGCCATGCCGCTGACCGACGGCAAGCTGGCCTTTACCACCCAGAACGTGATGACGCTCGGCGCGCTGGCCGCCTTGCTCGGCTTCTTCACCGGTTACTTCAGCGGCTTCGGTGCCTGGTATTCGGAACTGTTCCCGACCAGCATCCGCTCGACCGCTTCCGGCTTCTGCTTTAACTTCGGCCGCGTCGGCGCCATCGCCGGCATCAAGCTGGTGCCGGTGCTGATCCCGCTCATCGGCTTCACCACCACGATTTCGCTCGCGGCGGTGGCGTATTTCGCCGCCGCGCTGATGGTGTTCACCCTGCAGGAAACCAAGGGCACTGTCCTCACCAGCGGCAACTAATCGATACAACAGAGGAATCAAGCATGAAAACCTATCGCATCGGCCAGATCGTGCCAAGTTCGAACACGACGATGGAGACCGAAGTACCGGCGATGCTGCAGTCGCGACTCCAGCAATTCCCGGAAGAGCGTTTCACCTTCCACTCGGCGCGCATGCGCATGATGCACGTCACGCCCGAAGAGCTGAAGAAGATGGACGTCGACAGCGGCCGCTGCGCGCTGGAACTGTCGGATGCGCGCTGCGACGTGCTGGCCTATGCCTGCCTGGTCGCGATCATGTGCCAGGGTCCCGGCTACCACCTGCAATCGGAAAAGCGCCTGTCCGACATGGTGCGCGAGAACAAGGCGCCAGCCCCGGTGGTCAGCTCGGCCGGCGCCCTGGTCGACGCCATCCACGAACTCGGCTTCAAGAAGGTGGCGCTGATCACGCCCTACATGAAGCCGCTGACCCAGCAGGTGGTCGACTACATCGAAGACACCGGCATCAAGGTGGTGGATGCGATCAGCCTGGAAGTCTCGGACAACCTGGCCGTCGGCCGCCTCGATCCGATGGACCTGATCGAGCACGCCAAGCGCCTCGACATCAGCGACGCGGACGCGGTCGTGCTGTCGGCTTGCGTGCAAATGCCGTCGCTGCCGGCGATCCAACAGGTCGAGGACATGCTGGGCAAGCCGGTGCTGTCGGCGGCCACCGCGACGGTCTACCGCATCCTCAAGAAACTGGCATTGGCACCGGTCGTGCCGGACGCCGGTTATCTGTTGTCCGGCAAGTTCTGATCGAACATGCCTACCCATGCCCTCCCGAAGGCCGCGGCCGGCGCAGCCCAGCGTGCGCAGAAGGAAAGCGCTACCTACGCCAAGGTCACGGCCCGGCTGCTGCCCTTCCTGTTTATTTCCTACGTCGCGGCTTACCTCGACCGCGTGAATGTCGGCTTTGCCAAGCTGCAGATGCTGAACGACCTGCAGTTCAGCGAAACCGTGTATGGACTCGGTGCCGGCGTGTTCTTCATCGGCTACTTCCTGTTCGAAGTCCCGAGCAACATCATCATGCACAAGGTCGGCGCCCGCGTCTGGATCGGCCGCATCATGATCACCTGGGCGATCCTGTCGGCGTCGATGGTATTCGTCAGCAGCCCGACGGTGTTCTACGTGCTGCGCTTCTTCCTGGGCGTGGCCGAGGCCGGCTTCTTTCCCGGCATCGTGCTGTACCTGACCTACTGGTTCCCGGCGCAGCGGCGTAGCCGCATGAATGCGCTGTTCATGATCGGCATCCCGTTTGCCGGCGTGGTCGGCGGTCCGCTGTCGGGCTGGATCCTGAACGCCATGCAGGGCGCGCATGGGATGGCGGGCTGGCAATGGCTGTTCCTGATCGAAGCCGTGCCCTCGCTGGTGCTGGGTGTCGTCACGATCTTCTATCTGCCCGACAGCATCCGTGCCGCGTCGTGGCTGAGCAACGAAGAGAAGCAACTGCTGGAAGAGAACATCGCGAAAGAAAACACCGGCAAGGTCGATCACGCGCTGTCGGGCGTGTTCGGCAATCCGCGCGTCTGGCTGATGGCCGCGATCTACTTCTGCTGCATGATGGGCCTGTATGGCATCAGCTTTTACCTGCCGACACTGATCAAGGCGGCCGGCGTCAAGGATGCGATGGACGTCGGCCTGCTGACCGCCATTCCCTACGGCTGCGCCGTGATCGCGATGCTGGCCATCGCCAAAAGCGCGGACCGCACCCGCGAACGGCGCTGGCATTTCACGGTTGCCAGCGCGCTGGGCGGCTTGGGTCTGCTGCTGGCCACGATCTATGGCGACAACGTCGCCCTGGCCATGGTCGCGCTCTGCCTCGGCACCGCCGGCATGCTGGCCACCATGCCCGTCTTCTGGACCTATCCGAGCTCGATCCTGGGTGGCACGGCGGCCGCTGCCGGCATCGCCATGATCAATTCCTTCGGCAACCTGGCCGGTTTCGTCAGCCCGTCGATCATCGGCTGGATGAAGGACGTGACCCACAGTACCAATGCCGGGATGGTCGTGGTGTCGGGTGCCTTGTTCCTCGGCGCCTTGCTCGCCTTGTTGCAGCCGCGCAGCCTGGTCAATCGATAAGTCGCGCTTCGCTCTCTGCTTCAGATACAAAAAACGCCGTCCGGCGCGAGCCGGGCGGCGTTGTCGTGTACTCCCTGATTTTCGGTCAGGCCAGCAGCTTGAGCAGCGCCTCGGCGCCTTGTTCCGACGACGCCGGATTCTGCCCGGTGACCAGCTTGCCGTCGGTCAGCACATACGGCTGCCAGTCCGGTCCCTTGGAATAATTGCCGCCGTTCTGCTTGAGCATGTCCTCGACCAGGAAGGGCACCACCTGGGTGAGGCCGACCGCGTCTTCTTCCGTGTTGGTGAAGCCGGTCACCTGCTTGCCGCGGACCAGCGGCGTGCCATCGGCAGCCTTGACGTTGCGCAGCACGCCCGGCGCGTGGCAGACGAGGGCGACCGGCTTGCCGGCGGCGGCCATGGCTTCGATCAGGGCGATCGATGCCTTGTCTTCGGCCAGGTCCCACAGCGGGCCGTGTCCACCCGGATAGAACACGGCGTCGAAGCCGGCGGCGTCGACGTCCGCCAGCTTGCCGGTCGAGGCCAGCACGGCCTGCGCCTCGGGATCGCCCTTGAAGCGGCGGGTGGCGTCGGTCTGGGCGTCCGGCGCGTCGCTCTTCGGATCGAGCGGCGGCTGGCCGCCCTGCGGCGACACCACCGTGATGTCGGCGCCGGCATCCTTCAGCACGTAATAGGGTGCCGCGTACTCTTCCAGCCAGAAGCCGGTTTTCTTGCCGGTGTCGCCGAGCTGGTCGTGCGACGTCAGTACCATCAATACCTTCATGTAAATCTCCTTGCGTTGTTCCATGCGTCCCGCATTTTGAACCAAGCGCGCATTGTTTGTCGCCCGGCAGCGGGCCGGCCGGACGAAAAAAAAGCCGCCCGGCGTGCACCGGGCGGCTTGATCGCGAAAAAGTGGTTCAGGCTGAGTGGTTCAGGCTACCAGCCAGGGCGACGCGCGCCGCGTGCGTTCCTCGTAGGCGCGCACCTTGTCCGCATGCTGCAGCGACAGCCCGATCTCGTCCAGGCCGTTGAGCAGGCAATGCTTGCGGAAGGCATCCACCTCGAACCGGATCGTTTCCCTCGAAGGCGTGCGCAGCACCTGCTCGGCGAGCGAGATATCGAGCCTGTAGCCGGCCGTCGCGCCGACCTCGCCGAACAGGCGGGCGACGGTGGCCGCATCCAGCACCACCGGCAGGATCCCGTTCTTGAAACAGTTGTTGTAGAAGATGTCGGCAAAGCTCGGCGCGACGATGGCGCGGAAGCCGTATTCGGCCAGCGCCCACGGCGCGTGTTCGCGCGAGGAGCCGCAGCCGAAATTCTCGCGCGCCAGCAGGATGCCGGCCCCCTGGTAGCGCGGCTGGTTCAGCACGAAGTCGGGATTGCGCGGGCGGGTCGCGCAATCGGTATCGGCTTCGCCGTGGTCGAGGTAGCGCCATTCGTCGAACAGGTTGGGGCCGAAACCGGTGCGCGTGACCCGCTTCAGGAACTGCTTCGGGATGATGGCGTCGGTGTCGACGTTGGAGCGGTCGAGCGGCGCCACCAGGGCGTGCAGGGTGGTAAAGGCTTGCATGTTTTCTCCCGCGTTCAGAGTGCGTTCACATCGACGAAACGGCCGGCAATCGCCGCCGCCGCCGCCATCGCCGGGCTGACCAGGTGGGTGCGGCCGCCGGCGCCCTGGCGTCCCTCGAAGTTGCGATTCGAGGTCGAGGCGCAGCGTTCGCCCGGGGCCAGGCGGTCGTCGTTCATGCCCAGGCACATCGAGCAGCCCGGCTCGCGCCACGAAAAGCCGGCATCGACGAAGATGCGGTCCAGGCCCTCGGCCTCGGCCTGGCGCTTGACCAGGCCGGAGCCGGGCACCACCAGCGCCAGCCGGATGTTGTCCGCCACCTTCCTGCCGCGCACCACGCTGGCGGCGGCGCGCAGGTCTTCGATGCGCGAGTTGGTGCAGGAGCCGATGAAGACCTTGTCCAGTGCGATGTCGGCAAGCGGCGTGCCCGGCTCCAGCCCCATGTAGGCCAGCGCGCGTTCGACCGCGTCGCGCTTGACCGGATCGTCGACGCCGGCCGGGTCGGGCACGCGGCCGTCGACGGTGGCGACCATCTCGGGCGAAGTGCCCCAGGTCACGTGCGGGCGCAGGGTCGTGGCGTCGATCTCGACCACGCTGTCGAAGCGGGCGCCGGGGTCCGAGACCAGGCCCCGCCACTGCGCCACCGCCTGCTCCCACTGCGCGCCCCGGGGCGCCTGCGGGCGGCCGCGCAGGTAGTCGACCGTGGTGTCGTCCACCGCGATCATGCCCATGCGCGCGCCGGCCTCGATGGTCATGTTGCACAGGGTCATGCGGCCTTCCATCGACAGCGCGCGGATGGTCGAGCCGGCGTATTCGATCGCGTAGCCGGTGCCGCCGGCGGTGCCGATGCGCCCGATCATCGCCAGCGCGACGTCCTTGGCGCCGACGCCCGGCGCCAGTGCGCCCTCGACCCGCACCAGCATCGTCTTCGCGCGCCGCGTGCGCAGCATCTGGGTCGCCAGCACGTGCTCGACTTCCGAGGTGCCGATGCCGAAGGCCAGCGCGGCGAAGGCGCCGTGGGTGCTGGTATGCGAATCGCCGCAGACCACGCTCATGCCGGGCAGGGTGGCACCCTGTTCCGGCCCGATCACGTGGACGATGCCCTGGCGCACGTCGTCCAGCGCCACGTAGTCCATGCCGGTGGCGGCGCAGTTCTGTTCCAGCGTCTCGACCTGCTTGCGCGAGACCGCGTCGACGATGGCGCCGCTGCCGCTGCGCCGTCCTTCGGTCGGGATGTTGTGGTCGGCCACCGCCAGGTTGGCGTTCAGGCGCCACACCGGGCGGCCGCCCATGCGCAGGCCGTCGAAGGCTTGCGGGCTGGTGACCTCGTTGATCAGGTGGCGGTTGATGTAGATGAAGGCGGTGCCGTGTTCGTCCTCGTGCACCAGGTGCTGCTCCCACAGCTTGTCGTACAGGGTGCGTGCCATCAGATCACCCCCTGCGCGGCCATCTGCGCGATCTGGGCGTCGGTCAGGCCGATCTGCTTCAGCACCTCGAGGTTGTGTTCGCCCAGCTTGGGGCCCAGCCATTCCACGCTGCCCGGGGTCTTGCTCAGCTTGGGCACGATGCCCGGCACCTTCAGCGTGCCGAATTCCGGATGCGCGACGTCGAGGATCATCTCGCGCGCCTCGTACTGGGCGTCGCGGAAGATGTCTTCGATGCTGTAGATCGGCCCGGCCGGAATCGCATACTCGTT
>JAKOOD010000661.1 GCA_022701635.1 Burkholderiaceae bacterium
CCGCTGTTCGGCACCCTCGACGACTTCGACAAGCTGATCGCCAAGGCGCACAGCGTCGGGCTGAAGATCATGATCGACCAGGTGATGTCGCATACCGCCGACGCCCACCCGTGGTTCGTCGAGAGCCGCGCCAACCGCGACAACCCGAAGTCGGATTGGTACGTGTGGTCCGATCCGCTCCCGGACGGCAATCCGCCCAACAACTGGCTGTCGGTGTTCGGCGGTTCGGCGTGGCAGTGGGACACGCGCCGCAAGCAGTACTACATGCACAACTTCCTGGTCAGCCAGCCGCAGCTGAACTTCCACAATCCGGACGTTCAGCAGGCGCACCTGGATGCGCTGCGTTTCTGGCTCGAGCGCGGCGTCGACGGCGTGCGCATGGATGCCTGCGTGTTCCACTTCCACGACCGCCAGCTGCGCAGCAACCCGCCGGCGCTGGTGCGCGACACCTCGACCGTCACCGACGTCAACCCGTACGGCATGCAGGCGCACATCCACGACAAGACCCAGCCGGAGAACATCGCCTTCTTGCAGAAGGTGCGCGCGCTGCTGGACGAATTCGGCGCGGTGTCGATCGGCGAAGTCAGCTCGGACGATGCGCTGGCCCAGATGGCCGAGTACACCTCGGGCGACGACAAGCTGCACATGGCCTACAGCTTCAACCTGCTGACGCCGGAATTCTCCAGCGCCCACATCCGCCGCCAGGTGGAGGAGTTCAACGAGCGCGTGAAGGATGGCTGGGGCTCCTGGTCGGTCGGTAACCACGATGCGATCCGCGTGGCCACGCGCTGGGCGAACGGTGCACCGGTGCCGGCCCTGCGCACTTCCTTGTCCAAGCTGGTGCTGGCACTGCAGCTTTCCTTGAAAGGCACCCCGTGCCTGTACCAGGGCGACGAGCTGGCGCTGACCGAAGCGGACGTGCCGTTCGAACTGCTGCAGGACCCGTACGGCATCACCTTCTGGCCCGAGTTCAAAGGGCGCGACGGCTGCCGCACGCCAATGCCGTGGACGTCCGAGGCGCCCAACGCCGGCTTCACCACCGGCAAGCCATGGCTGCCGGTACCGGCCGAGCACCTGGCGCTGGCCGAGTCGGTGCAGGACCAGGATCCGCAATCGATGCTGAACTTCCAGCGCGTCATCATCCGCTGGCGCCGCACCATGCCGCAGCTGCTGCGTGGCGAGATCGCCTTCTACGACGTGCCGGAACAGGCGCTGGCCCTGCGCCGCGACTTGCCTGGCCATGCGCCGCTCGTCGCCGTGTTCAACGTGACCGACCAGCCGCTGTCGTTCGACTGGCCGCAAGCCGCCGGCGCGGCGCCACTGGAAGGCCATGGCCTGCCGGGCGAGGTCGCCGATGGCAAGGTCACGCTGCCGGCCTACGGCGGCTGGTTCGGCACCCTGAGGGCGTAAGGCCATGCAGGAACAGCCCGACGCCCGTACCGCCTTCGCCGACGGCCCGCGCCTGCTGGCCGACATCGGTGCGACCCACGCCCGCTTTGCGCTGCAGACCGCGCCCGGCACCTACCGCGGGGTAGCGGTGCTGAAGTGCGACGACTTCGCCGGCATCGTCCCGTTGCTGCGCTTCTACCTGCAGGAGCACGCCGACACGCGCCTGCACCATGCGGCGCTGGCGCTTGCCAACCCGGTCAGCGGCGACTACGTGCGCATGACCAACCGGCCCTGGGAGTTCTCGACCGACGCCGTGCGGCGCGAACTGGGCCTCACCACGCTCCTGATCGTGAACGACTTCACGGCGTTGGCGATGGCAATCCCGGGCCTGAAGGCCGAAGACCTGATGCAGGTCGGATCGGGCAAGCCGGCACCGAACGCGGTGATCGGCGTGCTCGGGCCGGGCACCGGCCTCGGCGTGTCCGGGGTGATCCCGACCCTGGACGGCTTCGTCACGCTGGGCAGCGAGGGCGGCCACGTCAACTTCGCGCCCGCCGACGAGCGCGAGTTCGCGGTGCTGCAGCTGGCCTGGCGCGAGTGGAAGCACGTCTCGAACGAGCGCCTGATCTCCGGCCCCGGCATGGAAATCGTGTACCGCGCGCTGGCCCATCGCAACGGCGTGAATGCGCGCACGCGCGACTCGGCGGCGATCATCACCGGCGCGCTGGAAGAAAAGGATGCGCTCTGCATCGAGACGCTGGAATGCTTCTGCGGGATGCTGGGCAGCGCCGCGGCCAACCTGGCGGTGACGCTGGGCGCCTTCGGCGGCATCTTCATCGGCGGCGGCATCGTGCCGCGCCTGAAGGAGTGGTTCAAGACCTCGCCGTTCCGCACGCGCTTCGAATCGAAGGGCCGCTTCACGGACTACATCGCCGACATCCCGACCTTCGTCATCAGCACGCCCCACGTCGCCTTCGACGGCGTGGCGACCATCCTGTCCGAACACCTGCGCGGCCGCAGCGGCGCGAATACGCTGATGGACCGCATCCAGCAGCTGCAGCACGAACTGACGCCGGCCGAGCAGCGCGTCGCCGCGCTGGTGCTGGAGCAGCCGCGCCTGGTGCTGAACGAGCCGATCGCCGAAATCGCCAGGCTGGCCGACGTCAGCCAGCCGACCGTGATCCGCTTTTGCCGCTCGCTCGGCTTCCTGGGCCTGGCCGATTTCAAGCTGAAGTTCGCCAGCTCGCTCACCGGGTCGATTCCGGTGCGCCACAGCCAGGTGCGCATCAGCGACAGCACCCACGACCTGTCGGCGAAGGTCATCGACAACACCGTGTCGGCGATCCTGAAATTCCGCGACCAGCTCGACGTGCACGCGATCGACCGCGCCATCGAACTGGTCAGCCGCGCGCGCCGCATCGAGTTCTACGCGCTGGGCAATTCACGCGTGGTGGCGCTGGACGGCCAGCATAAATTCTTCCG
>JAKOOD010000668.1 GCA_022701635.1 Burkholderiaceae bacterium
ACCGACTGGCCGTTGATCTCGATGCGGTTCAGGTCCGGCTCGACGCCGCGGATCGACACTTGCGAGCCTTCGCCGAAATCGCGCGACAGCTGCACGCCGGTGACGCGCGACAGCGCCTCGCCGACGTTCTTGTCGGGGAACTGGCCGATGTCCTCGGCCACGATCGAATCGACCACGGTGGCGGCGCGCAGCTTGCGGTCGATCGCCGAGGCGACCGACTGGCGCGTGCCGGCGATGGTCACGACGCTGGTCACGGGCGGCGTCGCGGCGTCGCTGGCGCCGCCGGCCGGCGTGGCGCCATCCTGTGCCAATGCGCCCTGCGCGATCAGTGCCAGTGCCGCGGCGACGGCGCCGGCGCAGCGCTTGGGATGAAAGGTGGGGTGGGGTTGATGCCGCATTGTCGTCTCCATGCTCGGCCTCGCGGGCCTGTTGTCATGACTGCTTGTCGCGGACCATTCTATGTGAGCCGATTCGCGTCGTTGGCGGTGCGGCGGAAAGAATCAGCGCCATGATCGAAGCGCCAAAAAAAAACCGGCCATGGGGAGTGGCCGGCGCAATGAGACACAAAGTGAGACGCTTCGACAATCATTCTAGGCGCTTGCGCGGCGTTGCCAAGGCCCGGGGGCCAAACAATCACCGCGCTGAGCGCATTTGCCCTCAACCGCCGAAGCGGAAGTTGGCGCCGGCCATGATGCGGCGGCCAGAGTAGCTGTAGTCCAGGATACTCTGCGTACCATCGCTGAACGGCACGAAGGAACCCTGGCTGTTACTGGTCGTCGCGTTGGTCAGGTTGCGGCCTTCCAGGAACACCTCGACGTGCGGGGTGATCTTGTATGCCACCTTGGCGTCGACGTAGCGGGTCGCATCCCTGAAGTTCGGCGAACCCGGATTGTAGGCCGGCGGACGGGTGTTGCCGCTGACGTTCGGGTAATTGTTCAGGAGATTGCCAGTCGAGCCCGCGATATTGTTGAAGAACGGCGCCACGCCCTGCACCGCGATCCGCGCCTGCAGGCGGCCGTCGTCGTACCAGATGGCCCAGTTGTACTGGAACTTGGATTCGCGCAGCGGCGGCAGCGGTGCACCGGTCAGCAGGTCGACGAAGTTCTGGGTCGAGGTCACCGACGCCAGCTTGGTGTAGTTGGCGTCGATGCCGGTGTACTGCAGGAACCACGGCAGGAAGGTGAAGGCGGTCCTGCCGTTCAGTTCCCAGCCCGAGCGCGTGGTCGGCACACCGTTGGCGAAGGTGTTGTAGTCGAACGGAAGATCCCCCAGCGAGACGCCACTGACCGGATCGGTCACGTTCAGGCCGAGCGTGCCCTGGTTGCTCTGCACGATCGATGCGCCGACGATGCCCTTCTGCTTGAAGTAGGACAGCGAGACGTTGGTATCCTTGTTCGGATAATACTCCGCGCTCCAGTTCTGGTTCAGGTTCTTCTGGGCCTGCAGCGCCGGGTTGCCGATGGTGCTCGAGCAGCGCTGGTTGATGTTGTCGTCGTCGTTGCGCTCGTCATAGATGCAGACACCCTGGGCCAGCAGGTTGCCGACCGGCGGGCGGGCCACCGTGCGGGCCCGGTTGTAGCGCAGCACGAGCTTGTCCGGCACGATCCACATCGCCAGGTTGTAGATCGGCAGGAAATCGTGGGTGGTCGCGTTGACGGCGGTATTGATCGAGACCGAGCTGGTATCGACGCCGGTGGCCGCCGTCGGATTCGCCTGGGTATAGCTGGCGTTCTTGGTGATCGAGGTAAAGGTCATCGTGCCGGTGCCGTTGACCTTGGTCTTGATGTAGCGGTAGCCCAGGTTGCCTTCCAACTCGAGGCCGAAGGGCAAGGCGCTGCTGGTGAACGGAATCCTGTCGATGTTGAAGTCGCCCATCAGGTAGACGGCTTGCGAGCGCTCCTTCATCTTCGCCACCGGAGAGGCGTAGGTCTTGCCGTCGCTGCCGACGCAGGAGTGCAGGCAGTTCATGTTCATGTTCGGCACGCCGGACAGGGCGAACACTTTATCGACGTCGATGGTCGGCCAGTTGACCAGCGCGCCAGAGGGAGCGACGTCGGTGCCGCTGAAGAAGCCCGAGGCGGTGGCGTTGGCGCCCAGCGATTGCCCGATGATTTCCTGCAGCCGCTGCGGCGTGACCACGACGTTGCCCGAATTGGCGGTGTTGTAGACGTTGCCCGGATTGTAGCCATAGTTGCACTTGTTGCCGCCGGCGGCGAGCGAACCGGCGGTATCCTGGCAGCCGACCAGGAAGCTGCGGATGCCGCTTTGCGGCACGACGACGAACGGATTGGTACTGGCGGCGAAGGCGCCGCCGCCGTAGGCGTTGACGAAGGTGTCGCGCAGGTTCGCGCCGGCCTTGAAGCGGGTAAAGAACGGGATCGAATCCGGTGCGGCATAGGTCAGGTCGAGCTTGGCCGTACGTTCTTCGGTATCGCGCGCCTGCGGGTTGTAGGTCAGCTGCGGCTGGGAATAAGTCAGCTGTGGCGATTGCAGCGCGGTGTAGGCCGGGACCGTCCTGATGCTGCTGCTGCCATCGCGGGTGCCGGCGGTAGCTGCACCGGTGGCGACCGGGGCATTCAACAGCACATAGGCGGCCGGGTTGCGCAGGTCGAAGGTCGAGGTGGCCGGGAAGGTATAGTTCCACAAACCATTCGGCAGCACGTTCATCGTCGCCGTGCCGTAATACTGCGAGAACGTGGTGCGCTTGCCTTCGCGGGTGAAGTCGGACATCGCGTCGCCGATCAGCCATTCCGCCTTGAGGCCGCCACGGGTCCAGGTGCCGCCGGTCTGGAAGTACTTGGTCACGACATTCGACACGTCGTGCAGCTGGTCCAGGCTGGCCGAACCATTGGTCAGCGTCATCTGCGTCACGTGGTGGCTGTCGTCGACCTTGACGGACGCTGGGTCCACATTGGAGGTCGCGCCCTGCACCAGGCCGGTATTGGCGACGTAGCTGGCGGTGGTCGGATACACGTAGTAGCCGGAATTGCGCCCCAGCTGGCTCAAGCCGCGCACGCCGTTGACGTCGGTGAAGGTGTTCGATGTGTTGACCGCGACGTTGCCCAGGTTGAAGTAGGTCTGCTTGTTGTCGGCCGTGTACTTGGTGTAGCTGCCCTTGGCGTACACGGTCAGCTCGTTGTTCACCTTGAAGTCGGCACGCAGGTCCAGGTTCTGGCGCTTCTCGACCTGGGTCGTGATCCTGGAGCGGATCAGCGACGGCGTGTAGTCGTTCCACTGGTTCAGGCACGAGTTCACTGCATTCTGCAGGGTGTTGATCGCAGTGTTGCGGGGCGTGCCCGAAGCGACGTTCGCCAGCTCCCGTGACGTCGTTGTCAGCTGCGGAAAGGCCGTGTAGCAATCGGCCTTGGTCTTGGCGTCGGCCGACTTCTGCACGATCTGCAACGGCGTCGGCGAGTTCCAGCCGCCCGCGCTGAACACCGGCGTGGTCGCGGCGGAATCGGCCGTGTTTACCGTAGCCGGATTGAAGGTGAAGGTTTTATTCGGCGAATTGTCGAAGTCGAGCACCCGCGCATAGCCGGCGGCCGAGCTGGTCGCCACCTGCTGCTGGTGCTGCTCGTTCGTCACCGTCGACTTGCCGGCATTCAGGATCAGCCCGACGCGGTTGTCGAATAGCTTGCGCGACAGGATCACGTTGGTGTCCGGCTGCCATTTCTTGTTCAGGTTGTTCTGGGTGCCGGCCACGCGCACCGAGGCGAACGGTTCCTTGAAGTCGAGACCGGTGCGGGTGGTGACGATGATGCCGCCGCCCAGTGAGCCTTCGGTCATGTCGGCGGTCGAGCCCTTGACCACGTCGACGCTCTTGATCAGGTCGGCGGACAGCTGGCGGAATTCGGTGCCGCGGCCGCTACCGCCGCCGGCGAGGTCGGTGCCACCGGCGGATTGCACGGCCATGCCGTCGATCTCGACGCGGGTCAGGTCCGGGCCGTTGCCGCGCACGGCCACGCTGACGCCGTCGCCGAAGTCGCCGCGGTCGAGCGCGATGCCGGCCATGCGCGAGATCGCCTCCCCGATGTTACGGTCGGGCAGTGAGCCCACGTCTTCGGCCACGATGGAATCGATCGCGGTAGCCGCGTTCTTCTTGCGGTCGATCGACGATTGCTGCGAGCGCCGCGTGCTGACCAAGACCTTGGCGACTTCGCTGCCCTGCGAAACCGACGAGGCCGGCGCCGGGCTGGGATTCGGATTCGGTTGCGGGGCTTCCTGGGCCATGGCCAGGTTGCCCGCCACCAGCGACGCCAGCGCCAGCGAAACCGCATAGCTCAGGCGTGTGGGACGGATTACGTGTGAGATGGTGCGCATGTCTGTCTCCCTTATCGGCCGCGTGGAGCGGCGCTTGTCTTTATCGGTACTGAGGTTTTTTAGTGTATGGCCTCGTCACAATCTCGAAACATGCAGCTGGTAAATACTCAACAACGTGAGCGAAACGCGCAGCGGAATCAGCAAAGCTGACTCGTCTTTGCGCGGATTCACGAAACGGGTGAGCGATAGCGAAATATCGCAAATGGGACGCTTGAGCGAACTAATCGTTATCGCAGAAGTGGTTGGACCGCTTTTTATTCCGCATTACGAAATATAGGGCTCGAATTCCCAGTGAAAGCCATGGCTCTCAAGGCCGAAATGGAAACCAGGCCCCGGGCACCGGCTGGACCAGTTCGTTGCTTTTTTGCTGCATAGGCGGGGACGCTGCCGTGCGAAACAATCAAGGACTTGATCGACTCCACGCATTTCTGTTCAGCTACACTGTGCCGGCGCTTCTCGACGCCGAAAAGAACAAACAAGGAGATGCAGATGCGAGTCCGGAACATGCATGCGCACCGCGCGGTTCTGCTGCTAGCCATTACAGCATTGACCGCGATGCCGGCGCCGCCAGCCCTCGCGCAAACCGGGCCGGATGCAGCGCCTGGGTCTGCATCCATGTCTGCGAAACCAGCCGGCACCGTGGTGGTCACCGGCACCAAGGGCAGCACCGAATCCGACCGCGTGATCGCCGCCAAGAGCAAGGTCCTGTCGCGCAACTACGCGTCGTCGTGCGCGTTCATGGCCAGCCCGAATGCCGCCGAAGATGACGTCGCGCTGGCCTACATGCGCGACTTCGGCATGGATGGCGGCATCTCCGACGACGCCGAGCATTTCTCGGTCCTCGCGCCCGACGGCAACGTCAAGGACGTGAGAGACCCAAGTTCGCTCACCGGCCTCAACGATCCCGCCGGCGATCCGTCCAGAAAGGGCCTGGCGACGCCGTCGATCAAGTGCGGCTCGGCCGACCGCCGCTTCGCCGCCGGCCGCCAGCAGATCCTGCGGAAGGACAAGACGCTGGCCGAAGGCTTCGTCGCCCTCGACGCGCGCGACTACCCGCGCGCGCTGCAACTCCTGAACACCGCCTGGAACAAGATCGGCTACGACGAAGCCGGGCTGGCGCTGGCCAAGATGCACTTGTACGGCATGGGCACGCCGAAGGACACCGGCCAGGCGATCGTATGGCTGCGCAAAGTGGTGGACGGCCGTTTCGACCCGATGCGCGACCGCATGAAGTTCGATCCGAAAGAGCCGCAGCTGATGAGCGAGAAGGTCGAGGCGGCCTTCATGCTGGCGCGCATCTACGAGCGCGGCATCGGCACGCCGAAGAACCCGGCGCAGGCGCTGACGTGGTACGGCAAGGCCGCCGCGTTCGGCTTCGTGCCGGCGCAAAACGTGCTCGGCCAGGCTTGCGTGAGCGGCTACGGCAGCGCCCCCGATGGCCGCAAGGCGCTCGGCTACCTGCGGGCGGCGGCCGAGGAAGGCTACGTGCCGGCCCAGTACAACCTGGCCAAGGTTTACTACAATGGCGACGCCGGCGTCGCGCGCGACCTGAAGCAGGCCGGTGCCTGGTTCAACGCCGCCGCCAGGGCCGGCTACCCGGCGGCACTGTTCGCGGCTGGCCGGATGTTCGACATGGGCGAAGGCGTTGCGGCCGACCAGAAGCGCGCCATCGTCTACTACAAGGAAGCCGCCGTGAAGGG
>JAKOOD010000428.1 GCA_022701635.1 Burkholderiaceae bacterium
GGCCAGGGTCAGGCCGGCCTGGGCCAGGGCTGCATCGATGTCGGCCGGCGCGGCGGCCGGAGCGCTTGCCGCGATCGCTGTCGGTGCCGGTGCCGCCGTGACAACCTGGACTGCCTGGACTGCCGGGGCGGTGTCCACCGGGGTGGCTACCGCGGCCGGTGCTGCTACCGGTGCTTCCACTGGCGCAACCGCTGGGGCTGCAGCCGGTGCAACCGCCGGTGCAGGCTCGGCAGCAACCGGCGCAACCGCCGGTGCAGGTTCGGCAGCAACCTGCGCCACGGCAACTGGAGCGGCCTCGGCCGGCGCAGCCGGCGCGGTGTCAACCGGTGCCTCGGCAGCGGCGCTGCGTGCCACGGCGTCCGCCACCGACTTCGAGGTCGGGAACGGCCACGGTGCCTGGGCCGAAGCGGCTTGCGGCTGTGCCACCGGCGCAGCCTTGGCCGCAACGGCAGCCGCAGCAGCTTCGGCTTCGGCCGCCTGCTCGGCGGCGGCCTTGACCGCGGCGGCTTTCACCGATGCAGCGGTCGGGAAGGGCCACGGACCCGTGTCGGCGACCTTGGCCGCTTTCGGCTCGGCCTTCTTGCGCGCGGCCCGGGCTTCGGCCTGGACCTTGGCGGCTTCCTCGTCGGCCACCGGCGTGAAGGCCGGAGTGGCGTCGCCGTCGATGCCGTCCTGCTCCATGCCCTCGACCTGGTCGCGGTCGCGGCGATTGCGGTTGCGTCCGCCACGGCGGCGGCGGCGGCGCGGTTCGTCGCCGTTGGCGTCGAGTTCGTCGGCGTCGCCGTTCGGGCCGATTGCCGTGACCGACTTCACGACTTGTTGCTGGACGATTTCCTGCTCGCCATCCGGACCGGTGGTGGCGACGGTGACGGTCGTCGCCGACGTTGCCTGGACGATACTTACTTCGTCCAGCTTGGCTTCGATCGCCTGCTGGGTGCGCTCGGTACGCTCGGTGCGTTCACGCGGCTGGCGCGGTGCGCGTTCCGGGCGCTCGCCACGCTCGACGCGTTCGCCACGTTCCGGACGCTCGGCGCGCTCGGCACGTGCTGCCGGCGCCGCGGTCTGGCCCTGGGCGTCGGCGGTCTCGCGCGGTTCACGGCCTTCGCGTGGCGGACGCGGCGGGCGCGGCGGACGCGCCGGCTTGCCTTCGAGGTCGACCGGCTTGAGGCTGTCCTCGCCCGGCGCGGCTTTCGCGACCTGCTCGCGCTCGTCGCGCTCGCGGCCCTTGCCATTGGCGTTGCGGCCGCCGCGCGCATTGCGCTGGCCACGGCCAGTGCGGTCGCCACGTTCGCCTGCAGCGGCCGGGGCCGGTTCAGCGGGCTTGGCCGGGGTCACCGGGGCCGGCGGCGGCGCCACCGGTGCCGGCTCGCCGAAGAAGAAATTGCGCAGCTTGGCAAAGAAACCTTGCGGCGGCGGCGGCGGGGTGAACACCGGTTCCGCAGGGGCCGCGGCCGCAGGTGCAGGCTCGGGCTTGGCCGGACGCTCGACCACCGGTGCCGGCTGGGCCGGGGTGATCGACTTGACCACGGCTTCCTGGCGCGGCTTGGCTTCTTCCTTCTGGGTCTTGGCGTAGGCCATGTCGGTTTCGGTCGACTCGGCCAGGGTGTAGCTGGCGGCGGCGTCTTCCAGGCGCGGATCGTCGACCTTGATGCGCTCGAGCTTGTAATGCGGGGTCTCGAGGTGCTTGTTCGGGATCAGGATGACGGTAATGCGGTGGCGGTTCTCGATCTTGAGGATCTCGCCGCGCTTCTCGTTCAGCAGGAACGCAGCGACATCGACCGGCACCTGCACGTGGATGGTCGCCGAGTTTTCCTTCATCGCCTCTTCCTGGATGATGCGCAGGACTTGCAGGGCCGACGATTCGGTATCGCGGATGTGGCCGGTGCCCGAGCAGCGCGGGCAGGTGACGTGCGAGCCTTCCGACAGCGACGGACGCAGGCGCTGGCGCGACAGCTCCATCAGGCCGAATCGCGAGATCTTGCCCATCTGCACGCGTGCACGGTCGTGGTGCAGGGCGTCCTTCAGGCGCTGTTCGACTTCGCGCTGGTTCTTGGCGACTTCCATGTCGATGAAGTCGATCACGATCAGGCCGCCCAGGTCGCGCAGGCGCAACTGGCGCGCCACTTCGTCGGCGGCTTCGCAGTTGGTGTTGAAGGCGGTGGTTTCGATGTCGGAGCCGCGGGTGGCGCGCGCCGAGTTGACGTCGATCGAGACCAGGGCTTCGGTGTGGTCGATCACGATGGCGCCGCCGGACGGCAGCGGCACGGTGCGCGCGTAGGCGGTTTCGATCTGGTGTTCGATCTGGAAGCGCGAGAACAGCGGCACGTCGTCGCTGTAACGCTTCACGCGGTGCGCCATGTCGGGCATCACGTGGGCCATGAACTGCTGGGCCTGGTCGTAGATGTCGTCGGTGTCGATCAGGACTTCGCCGATGTCAGGCTGGAAATAGTCGCGGATGGCGCGGATGACCAGCGAGGATTCCTGGTAGATCAGGAACGGACCCGGGGCCGACTTGCCGGCGCCTTCGATCGCGCGCCACAGCTGCATCAGGTAGTTCAAGTCCCACTGCAGCTCTTCGACGTTGCGGCCGATACCTGCGGTGCGGGCAATCACCGACATGCCTTGCGGCAGGTCCAGCTTGTCCATGGTTTCGCGCAGTTCCTGGCGCTCTTCGCCTTCGACACGGCGCGACACGCCGCCGCCGCGCGGGTTGTTCGGCATCAGGACCAGATAGCGGCCGGCCAGCGAAATGAAGGAGGTGAGGGCGGCGCCTTTGTTGCCGCGCTCCTCTTTCTCCACCTGCACCATGATTTCCTGGCCTTCGCGCAGGGCTTCCTTGATGGTGCAATTGCGGACGTCGACACCGTCACGGAAATACGAGCGGGCGACTTCTTTGAAGGGGAGGAAACCGTGGCGGTCTTCGCCGTAGCTGACGAAGCAGGCTTCGAGGGAGGGTTCGATGCGGGTGATGACACCCTTGTAGATATTGGACTTGCGTTGCTCGCGACCAGCGGTCTCGATATCGATGTCGATCAGTTTTTGGCCGTCGACAATCGCTACGCGCAACTCCTCTTGCTGCGTAGCGTTAAACAACATTCGTTTCATTTTTATAGACTCCGCGACCCGAGGGCCGTTCTCATGTACAGGGATGTACGCGGGGAGCGGAGTGTTGGCGGTGGTATGCCCGAAGCGTGGCACGGCTGGCCGGCCACAGGGCGCAAATGGCATCGAACGTCATTGCCGCGCGCATAGCTGTCCTGCAAGGCCCGGGCGGCCCGATGGGGGCGGCGCAGGGTGCCTTCAGGCAGTGCGGCACGGGCCGGATTTAGCCGGCGAACACTTCATGGATCGCGCCAGGCGATAAACCAGCCTCGGCGTCCAGGATTCCACGAAGGTGACTGCTGACAAATCCGGCGGAAACAGCAAGCGTTATCGACGCCATTACCCGGCGAGCCTACCTGTACGGGACCTGAGGTTCCGGTAGGCTTTCCGGTACTTATCCTTTAATTCCAAACAATCCTATCCTGCAATCCTGTGCGCTGCCCGATTACAACTGCGGTGCAACCCTGGTTCGCACAGGAATGTGCGTACACGTTAGTTTCCATCGAATTTGCATCTTAGCGAGGCCGATGGACACGCCCCTGTGTAAAATATCGTTTTAATTCTTACACCAGCAGAGGTTTGACCGCCGCCTGTCGATTATATATTCAAAATGAAGGACTTAGAGAGAATTTCTGGGAAGACAGAGCGAATGACCTTGCAAAACGATGTTGTTCCCCCTTCATCACAGACAGACAGCCGCCCCGCCGCCACTGCACAGTTCGTCACGATCACCGAGGAAGAAGCCGGCCAACGTATCGACAACTACCTGCTACGTGTTTGCAAGGGTGTGCCAAAAAGCCATATCTACCGCATCCTGCGTTCCGGCGAAGTCCGCGTCAACAAGGGTCGCATCGACCAGTTGTACCGTTTGGCAACAGGTGACCTGGTGCGTATCCCGCCGATCCGGATCGCCGAAAAGGCCGCCGGCAGCGCGCCGGTACCGGGTGCCGAGTTCCACATCGTGCACGAAGACAATCACCTGCTCGTCATCGACAAGCCGGCCGGCGTCGCCGTGCACGGCGGTTCAGGCGTGTCGTATGGCGTCATCGAGCAATTGCGCGCCGCGCGTCCGGACGCCAAGTTCCTCGAACTGGTGCACCGCCTCGACCGCGAAACCTCGGGCCTGCTGTTGCTGGCCAAGAAACGCTCGGCCCTGACCAATTTGCACGAGCAAATGCGCGATGGCAAAACCGACAAGCGTTACCTGACGCTGGCGGTGGGTGACTGGCAAAACCCGCGCCAGCACGTGAAATTACCGCTGCATAAGTACACGACACCCGACGGCGAACGCCGGGTGGTGGTCCAGGCCGGCGGCCAGGAATCGCACACCGTTTTCAACCTGCTGCGCAAATGGAAAGCGTTCGCGCTGCTCGAAGCGGAACTGAAGACCGGGCGTACGCACCAGATCCGCGTGCACCTCGCTTCCAGCGGCTTTCCGATCGCGGGTGACGAGAAATACGGCGATTTTGCATTGAACAAGCAGCTTCAGAAGGCAAATGACACACGCGGCGCCTTGCGGCGGATGTTCCTGCACGCTTACCAGATCACCTTCCAGCATCCGGAAACGGGCAAGCCGATGACCCTGAAGGCGCCATTACCGGCGGAATGCGATCGTTTCTTGGTAAGCTTGGGACAACCCATTAATGACAACAACAAACGCTGACAAGGCGACATGAGGAGCGGGTGCCTACCAGGCGCCGTATAACATGGCAAGAAAGCAATTCGACCTGATCGTCTTCGACTGGGACGGGACGCTGATGGACAGCACCGCCACCATCGTCAAATGTATACAGTCGGCCGCCAAGGACCTGGGCTTGCCGGTGCCCAGCGACATGGCGGCGGCGCACGTGATCGGCCTCGGGCTGTCGGAAGCGATGCAGGCGGCCATGCCGAACATCGATCCGGCTCTGTACCCGCGCATGGCGGAACGCTATCGCTACCATTTCCTGACAAAAGACCACGAGTTGGTGCTGTTTAAGGGCGTACGGCCGATGCTGGAGGAGTTGTCGCAGCAGGGCTATTTCCTGGCCGTTGCCACCGGCAAAAGCCGGGTCGGCCTGAACCGTGCCTTGAACGCCACCGGCCTGCTGTCGACCTTCGATGCCACCCGTTGTGCCGACGAGACATTTTCCAAGCCGCATCCGGCCATGTTGCAGGAATTGACACGGGAACTGGGCCAGGACATGCGGCGCACCGCTATGATCGGCGACACGACGCACGACCTGCTCATGGCCAATAGCGCCGGTGCATACGGCATTGCGGTCGAGTATGGCGCGCATCCGGTGCAGCAATTGCAGGCATGTCACCCGGTATTCACGGCAAAGAGCGTGCCCGAGTTGCACGACTGGCTGGTCGAGAACGCATGAACACCCCGGAAGGATTGTTCGTCTGCGCAGCGGGCGACTTGCTCGATGGCGGGCTGGGCGTGCGTTTTCCAGTCGTCGCGTTCGGCAGCGAGGCGACCGGCTTTGCCGTGCGCTATGGCGGCAAAGTGTATGCCTACCTGAACCGCTGCGCTCACGTCCCGGTCGAACTGGATTGGTTCAAAGGCGAATTTTTCGAATCGGGCAAGCTGCACCTGATGTGCTCGACCCATGGCGCGATCTATGTCCCGGACACCGGCGTCTGTGCCGGCGGCCCCTGCCGCGGCGGCAAGTTGCGGCCGATCGGCGTGCACGAGGTCGAGGGCGACGTCTACTGGCGGCCGGATCAATTTATCCGGCCGCCCGCCGCCCAGTAAAAAAGCGAGTGGGATACTGAACAGGCATTTATGAGCGATAACACCCGTAACGACAACCCGAACGAGCCGCGCCCGTCCGCGCCGGCCACGTCCAACATCTGGGAACGCGACACCCTCGAGCGCCTGGTCTTTGCCACCGTCAGGGAACAGCGGGCGGCGCGGCGCTGGGGCATCTTCTTCAAGCTGTCCTTCCTGGTGCTGGCATTTTTCTCGATCTGGGCTTATTTCGACTTCAATTTCGGCACATCCGACATCGAATCGCTGGGGCGTCACACGGCCCTGATCGAAATCGAGGGTTCCATCGACGAAGAAGGCAGCGGCGCCGCCGACACCGTGATCCCGTCGCTGAACAAGGCTTTCTCGGATGCCGGCTCGGCCGCCGTCGTGCTGCGCATCAACAGCCCGGGTGGTAGTCCGGTCCAGGCCGGCATCATCGTCGACGAGATCCAGCGCCTGAAACGCGGCTATCCGAACAAGCCGCTGTACGTGGTGGTCGACGAGATCTGCGCCTCGGGCGGCTATTACATTGCCTCCGCCGGCGACAAGATCTTCGTCAACAAGGCCAGCATCGTGGGTTCGGTCGGTGTGCTGATGGATGGCTTCGGCTTTACCGGGCTGATGGACAAGCTGGGCGTGGAGCGGCGCCTGCTGACCGCGGGCGAAAACAAAGGCTTCCTGGATCCGTTCAGCCCGCAGTCGGACAAGCAAAAGCAGCACGCACTGAGCATGCTCAACGAAATCCACGAGCAATTCATTGCCGTGGTGCGTGCTGGCCGCGGCAAGCGCCTGAAGGAAAACCCGGAAATCTTTTCCGGCCTCTACTGGACCGGCGCCAAAGCGGTCGAGATGGGCCTGGCCGACGGTTTCGGCACGGTCGATACCGTGGCGCGCGATGTCGTGAAAGCGGAAGACATCATCGACTACACCGCGCATGAAGGCTTGCCGGAGCGTGTGTTGAAGAAATTCGGCGCTTCGGTGGGGGCGGGCGCGGTGAAATCGGTGTATCGTGGCGCGGTCCCGAGCCTGCGTTGATCAATTTTCCTTGAAACTTATGCGAGGCGGGCTATAGTGAAGATGTAGGGCGTATGCAAGTCGGCAAACAGCCAGCCGGTCAACCATCTCATCGGCAAACTGTCCCGCCCCTTCGACGTTGCTGCAACCCGCGACATGCGGTTCAGAGAGATCCTCATTCCTCGAAGCTGGAATCCCTCAGGGGAAAAAACGACGGCGCAAGCCGTCGTTTTTATTTGATGGTGCAGTATCGATGGCGGCGTCTTATTTGGGGCAGTCGCTGTCCTGGGTCACGCGGCAGCGCGTGATGTCGTACCAGGCCGGGTTGCGTGTAGCAGCGGGAGCGGGCGCGGCGGCAGGACGATGCGCGTGCGATGCGTCCTGGGTAGCGCTATCAGCATGGTCGGGATCGTGCAGGTGGAAACCGCCCGCTTCGATCCAGGCCTGGAAGCGCGCCTGGGCCTCGTCGTACCACGTGGCACGTGCGATGTGATGGGCGCACGAGTGAATGTGAGGCACATCCCCGCCATACATCCAGCGCGCCAGCGCGAGCTGGGCAGGAAACAGGGATGAATGGGATTGCGCCGCTGTCGCACCGCAGCTCGTGGCAACGGTTGCAAGCGGATCGATGCATCCTTGGGGTTTTTTGATCTGCACTATTACCTCATCTCTGGGTTAATTATCTGACGGGTAGCTCTCTCACATTCCTAGGTTTCGTAGTCTTCTACGCGAGGAGTGTAGGGCAATTCCTAACGTAGATTCAGTGTATCGACGAGATTCTGAACGCCCTTGATGTTTGTCAAACGAGTTCTTGTTGTCCTTCCATACTGTTGAGTTCCTTGGTTTTTCGGCTTGCGCCTGCCCTGGCCGTCCCGCTTCTGTTACAGTCTCGCCCATGAGTAAATTATCCCTTGACCGCGTGCTGCAATCGCAGGGCTTTGGCACGCGCAAGTACTGCCGTGCACTGATCGAAGACGGCGACGTTGCCGTCAATGGCGAGGTCGTCGATAACTACAAGACCCTGGTCGAGACGGATGGCCTGGTGCTGACCGTGTTCGATGAAGAATGGGTGTATCGCGAACACGTCTATATTGCGCTGAACAAGCCCGCCAATTTCGAATGCTCGCGCAAGCCGAGCCACCGCCCGGGCGTGCTGACCCTGCTGCCGGAACAATTCACCTGGCGCGACGTGCAACCGGTTGGCAGGCTCGATCACGACACGACCGGACTGTTGCTGATTTCCGACGACGGCCCCTTCAACCACGCCCAGTCGTCGCCCAAGCGGCATATCTCGAAGGTGTACCAGGCCACCACCCAGGAGCCGGTGACGCCGGCGCTGGTCGAGCAGCTGCTGGCCGGCGTGCAATTACACGACGAGCCGGCACCGCTGAAAGCCCTGTCTTGCGTACAGCGCGGCGAGCACCAGCTGGAAATCGTGCTGGAGCAGGGCAAGTACCACCAGGTAAAGCGCATGTTGGCGGCGGCCGGTAACCACTGTGCGGCGCTGCACCGCTCGCAGATCGGCGGCCTGACCCTGGCATGGCTCGGCCTGGCGGAAGGCGAGTGGTGCTTCCTGGAGCAGGCG